>DASYHQ010000017.1 GCA_035998445.1 Tepidisphaeraceae bacterium
CTCCCGCGTACTCGCCCCTGAGGGCTAGGGAGGGGGCCTTCTTGGCGACTCCGAACGGGTAGACCCCCACCCTAGCCCTCCCCCGGCGCAGGCGGGAGAGGGGACCAGACCGCAGGCGTGCGTCAAGTATGTGAATGCCCATTCCTGCCTGTCTCTCCCCCCGTATTTCGTCCTGCTGATCAGAAAGACGTTGACGCGAAGGTCGCGAAGGTGAGGACGCGAAGAATCGCGAAGGGCGTTGCGCCATATCCACATCAAACGCGCAGCGCGAGCGTAGAAATGGATAGCGTGCTCTTTGACAATTGAATGATCACATGCGGGACCGGGCCAAGCGCTTCCCCATTCACCCGATGGTGCAAAATGGTGCACAATGGTGCATGTTTTCGGATCTTGACTTGCCCAGACCGCCGCGGTCGACCAGTTTGCCCTTCGCGTCCGCCTTCACGACCTTCGCGCCTTCGCGTCTCTGCTCCGCTCCGTTGCGCAAGGCAGACGGGATGCAGTTCGAAGGTAGGGGCAGGCCTCCGTGCCTGCCCGCTTTAGCCACATGACGAAGAGGGCAGGCACGGAGGCCTGCCCCTACGAAGCAATGGCAAACTACACCAGTTCCCAGGAGACGGGGGGAGAGACAGGCAGGAAAGCCCGTACTACACAAGAGGATCACGACTGACGGTTTACGCCGCCTTTGGAACGAACTCGCGCAGCGGTGTCGGCACCCGGCGTAACCCGCGCCGCACGGCCTTGTCGACGGCGTACTGCATGCTGGCGTTGAAGCGCTTCATCACCTTTTCGTCCGGCTCGACGCCCAGCTTGCGCATCGTGTGGATCGCCCACAGCCAGACGTGGTACTCCTCTTCGCACTGCTGCTTGTACTTGTCGAAGCCGATCGCGTGATGGCCGACCTCGTGCAGGAAGATGCTCAGGCTGATCGGGGTCTTGGGCACCGGCGACTCGATCCAGTTGATCACCCGACCGTCGTGGTAGTACACCCGCCAGGCGCAGCCGCTCATGCTGCTGCGCCAGCGGCGGACGCGCAGGTCGTACCTGGTCTTCATCTGCTCCACGATCAAGTCGAACTTCGCCATGGGTTTACCTTCTATCGGCCAACCTGCATGCAAATTTGTAGCCAACGATAAACCACCCGTACAATCGGCCCTGCCAATGCTGCCAGAAGGGTCTCAGTTCTCGATTGTAGTCCTGCTCACGCTCGTCGTGATCGCGCTGACGTCGCTGGGCGTGTTCTTCGTGCTCGTTCACCGGTGGACGCACGGCAAGCGCCGCTACGCGTTGCGTGAGTGGGCCAGGCGGCACGATTTCCACGCCGTCGAAGGCACGTTTCCCGCCATTGTGAACCCGGTGATCGCGACGGCGCCGCAGGGCAGCGAGCAGTTCTCCAATGGCCGGTCGACCGTTCTGCGCCTCTACACCGACAACGCCGCGTGGCACGTGCTGGTGCGACGGATGGAAACCCCTTGGCCCACCACCGGTGTGCGGCCGGTCGCCAATACGACCAGCGTGCTCGACCTGTACTCGCTCGCCAGTTTCCCCTCGCTGACGACCGGCGAGCGTTTCATCGTCTACGGCACCGACTCCGCCGCGGCGCGATCGCTGGCATCGTCGTCGCTGCGTGCCCTGTTGCCCCCCGACATCGGCGTGCTGCTGGCCGGCCAGGACATGATGGTCGACTTCACCGCCCGCCCGTTCGACGAGATCGAGTTCGACCGCATGATCGCGCTCGCCGACCAACTGGTCGCCCACCTGCCGGCGGTGGTGAAGAAATAGAGTCGGACCGGAAGAAGAGGTTGAACCACAGAGGACACCAGAGAGCACAGAGGCAGGCACGGAGTGGAAACGGCCAAGCGCTTTTGAATCGCCTTGATCGTCATCCTGGGGTACTCCGAAGGATCTCTCAGCACCCGCGGAATCGAAGAGATCCTTCGGGGTACCTCAGGATGACGAGCCAGGTAGACTTAGAATCTCCGATTGGGATTTTGGGGTTTGGTCATTTGTTTGGCATTGGGGCTTGGGATTTTGCTTTCCCTACTGCGCCTCGGTCACCACCGCGTCTTTCGGTTGGCTGCCCGTATCGCCGTCCTTGTTCGCGGGCACGGGGGGCACGGCGACCTCGGCGGCGTCCTGCAGGGTCCAGGCGCCGGCGAGCTTGCGAAACTCGCGGACGGCGCTGGTGATGAACGCGCTGCCGTTCCAGGCGCGAACGTCGATCGACAGGTAATCCTTGTCGACCTTAATACGGTTGTACGCGTTGGGCTCGTCGCGGCGGCGCGTGCTGGTGGCGGTGCCGGCTTGTACCGAGATGATCGCGCGCTTCACCGCCTCGTGATGGCCGCGCACGTCGGCGCTGTAGCCGCGATGCAGGTGCCCGGCCAGCAGCAAATCGACGCCGGCCCGCTCCATCGTCGCCAGCGCTTGCCGCGAGCGATGGACGATGCCCTTGCGCTCGTCGCCCGGCGGTGGGATGAACGGGTGGTGCGTGACCACGATCTTGAACTGATCGTCCGGCGCATCCTTGGCGGCCACGCGTACGTCGACCAGCTGTTCCTCGGAAATGCCGCCGTCCTTCCAGAAGCCCTTCCACGACCACGTGAACTGCCGCGCGGTGTTGATGCCGATGACGAGCAGTTCGTCGTCGCGATAGACGGGCCGCACGTCCTTGGCGATGTATCGCCGATACCGGCCCAGCGGTGAGACTATACGCCGCAGGAACAGCAGGTCCCACAGTGGGATATCGTGGTTCCCCGGCACCACCAGCTGCGGACGCGGCAGCCGTTTCATGTACTCCGCGGCCGCTTCAAATTGGCCGACCCGGGCGCGCTGCGTGAAGTCGCCGGAGCAGATCACCAGCGACGGGTTGGCCGCGTGCAGTTCATCGACGAGCGCCTCGGCGACCGGTTCATCCAGCCGGCCGAAGTGGAGATCGGAAATGTGGGCTATCGTTCGCATGGAATTCGTCGTCGGGTCGCCCTCTCCAGTGGGAAAGGATCCAACCGCTCAACATGTCATCCCGAGGGGAGCGGTAGCGACCCGAGGGATCCCGGCATTCGGGCGGTTCTCGTTACTTCGAGATCCCTCAGGTCGCTACCGCTCCCATTCGGGATGACAATCCGGCTTTTCCCATCCCTATACGTACGGGAGAGACACAACTGCCGCCACCTCACGTCGTCGTCGTCGTCGCGACCACGTTCATCTCAAACCGAGCCGCCTGCTCGCGCGGTACGAGGACCTTCAATGCCCCCTGCCGTACTCTGTACATCAACGGCGACGTGCAGTCGATGACCTCGCCGTCGATCGACACGCGCACGGTCCGGCCGCGCGTGGCGACCTGCAACTCGGGCGAGACGATCACCTCGAAGTTGGCGGTCGGTTCGAGTTTGCCGACGCTGGCCTTGGCCATCAGCCAGAGCATGCCCGTCCGCCCGCGCGGTTTGGCGACGTACGTGTTCAGCACCCGACGGTCGGGGTACGACGCGGCCTGCACGCCGAAGACTTCCATCTGATGCGCGTTATTGCAGACGATCACGCTCGGCGTTGCCCGCCGCAGGCGAACGCCTTTGACGGTCAGCGTGACGCGGATGATCGGGAACCGCATCATCGCGCGCGTGAACGCCACGCCCATGGCCGTCCACTTGCCGCGGTCGAGCGCGCTGCGTTGGGCGTCGCGATGGCGGACGACGCGCGGGTGCAGACCGACGCCCGAGAAATTCAGGAACAGGTTGTCGTTCACCAGCCCGATCGGCAGGTCGATCGTGACACCGTCGGCCAGCAGCGCGATTGCCTCGGCCAGATCGAGCGGGATGCCCATGTCCTTGGCGAAGTGATTGTGCGTGCCCAGCGGCAGCGGCGCGAACGTAGCACCGGTGTCCAGCAATCCACTGGCGACGGCGTTCAGCGTGCCATCACCGCCCGCGGCGGCGATGACGTCGTACCGCTTCCGCCGGGCGGCGTCGCGCGCGGTGGCGGCCAGTTGGTCGCCCTCGACGCTCTTCAGTTCCGCATCGATGCCGTGCTGCGACAGCGCGGCCTGCAGCTGGTCGTTCACGGTCGTACCACCCGATCGCAGGATCGTGCCGGCGGCGCCGTTTAACAGGATCATCCATTTCATCGCGAACATCCCGTCGTTACGCGGCGCGTCGGCATCAGGGGCGGCGTCGCTGCGACCGAGAACATACCCGCCCCGCACAGAATCGCCTGCGCCCCGAATGTTTCGCTCATCCGCCCGGCGAGTTCGTCCGTATCCCACCGCACTCTTGGGCCAGCAGGATCGGCCTGCCGGCCACCCCGGATAAACCCTCGCCAGCTCTACTGGCGAACAGTGAAGGAGCCCCCATGAAGATCACCCGTTTTGCCATTGTGTCGGCCTGTGCCCTGAGCCTCGGCGCCGCTGCGCTCACCGTGTCGCTGGCCCCGTCGAACGTGTTCGCGCAGGACATGATGCAGCCGACCGAGACGAAGAAGGACATCATCGAGACCGCGACCGGTCCCGGCATGCAGGAGGTGACGACGGTCGTCGCCGCCATCAAGGCCGCCGACCTCGTCGAGACGCTAAAGGGCAAGGGCCCGTTCACCGTCTTCGCCCCCACGAACGCCGCCTTCGAGAAGCTGCCTGCGGGCACGGTCGAGAGCCTGCTGAAGCCCGAGAACAAGGAAAAGCTCAAGAGCATCCTGCTGTACCACGTGCATGCCGGCGCGGGCGTTATGGCCAAGGACGTGAAGACCATGAGCCTCTCCACCGCCCAGGGCGGCACGCTGGACGTGAAGGCCGAGGACGGCAACGTCATGATCAACGACGCGAAGGTCATCAAGACCGACGTGGTCGCCAGCAACGGCGTCATCCACTGGATCGACACCGTGCTGATGCCGAAGGAATAGCGGTTTCGGACGCCTCTCCCGCAGCTGCGGGAGAGGCTGGGCGAGGGTGAGTAGCAACTACCCGCGCGCGGCGGCAGAAAATCTGCCCACGAATTGGCACGAAGATACACGAATAAAACGAGCGTTCGCATTCGTGTTTCTTCGGGCCAATTCGTGGGCGATCCGCCGGTTCGAAATCACCTTCAAGAAGGCCTCTCCCGGAGGACCGGTAGAGGGACCGGAACTCATCCCGCCTTTGCTCCTTCAAATTCCCGGTCGCCCCGCCTATGATGCCAAGCCCGACCGTTCGGCCGGGACGGTGTGAACACGTGACCTCGCGGCGGAGAGCGGCGCATTGGCCGAGACCTTAGGCAATCAAGACGACCTCGCCTTGATGAACGGCATCGCCAACGGTGACCGTGAAGCCCTGTCGCGCCTGTACGATCGGTACAACCGGCTGGTCTTCACGCTCTGCCTGCGCGTCGTAAAGGATCGAGGCGAGGCCGAGGATCTGCTGATCGAGGTGTTTCAGGAAGTCTGGGAGCGGTCGGGCCGCTACGACGCGTCGCGCGGGAGCCCGCTGACCTACCTGTCGACCTTGACGCGCAGCCGGGCGATCGACCGGTTGCGCTCGCGTGGCCGGGCCGTCCGGCAGACGTCGACGCTGGCCAACGTCAGCGACCCACCGGCCAACAGCAATGACGCCAACCCGGGCAACGTCGCCGTGCTGACCGAACAGCGGTCGCGGGTAAGCGCTGCGCTGGCCAAGCTGGAACCGCCGTACCGCGAGATGGTCGAGCTTTCGTTTTACGATGGGCTGTCGCACAGTGAAATAGCGTCGAAGATGAACCGACCATTGGGGACGGTGAAGACGTACATCCGGCAGGGCCTCATCCGTTTGCGTGACGCGTTACGTACTGAATAAATAGTGAACCGACGATAGTGATCCAGTGACGACCGAAGACCGTGACAACCTCCTGCTGTACGCCGCCGGTGCCTTAGAGGCCGACGAGGCAGAGCAGCTGCGCCAGCGCCTGGCCGCGGGATCGCCGCAGGACCTTGGCGCGCTCGCCGAGGCCGAGGCGGTGCTGGCGATGTTGCCGTTGGCGCTCGACGAGCAAACACCGTCGACCGGCGCGAAGGATCGGTTGATGAGCAACCTGCCCGCGCAGGCGATGTCGATCCGCCCGGACACGGCCAATGCAGCTACGGCGGTATCACCGATGGCGGCAGCGTCGCAACCGGCATCGTGGGAAGGGCGCCAGCGCGGTTGGATGGCGCTGGCGGCATCGCTGTTGATCTTCGCCGTCTCGCTGGCCCTCATGTTCGCCGCCCGGCGGGAGTCGGCCCAGAAGGACCAACTGGTGCAGACGTGGTCGGACGAGCTGGCCCAGGCCCGTTCGGAGCTGGCCGCCCAGACACTTCAGTCGCAGGTCGCCCAAGCCGAGCTTACCAAGGCCCGCGAGCTGCTTGCGGTCGCGCAGTCCGCCAACCTGCAGCTGGTTGGCCTGGCTGCTCCCAACGGCGGTCAGCCCGCCTCGCCCGCCCGCGGGCGCATCTGGTGGGACAAGGAACAGAACCAGTGGCTGATCACGGTGTCGAACCTGATGCCGCCCGCCGGTGGCCGCGAGTACGAGCTGTGGTTCATCACTGCGGATGAACGGAAGATCCCGTCGAAGGTGTTCAACACCGACGCGTCGGGCAACGCGGTGGTCGTGGTTGATCTGCCGGCCGATCTGAACCTGCCGGAACTGGCCTTGGCCGCCATCACCGACGAGCCCGCAGGCGGGTCGCCGGTGCCGACGGGGTCGATTCATCTGGTGGGTAAGATCGAGCAGTGAGCCTTCTTCTCCACCGTGGCATAAGCGTCTCGCGAATGCCACGGTTCAAGACCAACGCTCTACAGGAAATCAAACGGCCCGGTTGCTTGAAGCAACCGGGCCGTGTTCTGTTGTGGGATGAATCGCGGGAGCGTTCGCGGAAAGACACTACGTCTGAGCCGTATCCGCGCTACGTTGCGAGACGCCGGTGGCGCTGTAGCCGGCGTCGTCGACGCCTTGCATGAGCTGCTTCACCGACACAGAGCCGCGGTCGTAGAGCACCGAGGCTTGTCCGCTGGCGAAGTCGACTTCGACCTCGTGCACGCCGGGGTATTCGCCCAGCGCGCGGACGATGGCCTGCTCGCACTTACGGCAGTGCATGCCTTCGATCCGAATGATCGCCAATTGATCACGGCCTACATCGCTGGACATACGACCTCCACGCCAATCATAGGGTAGACGGTTGTCGGAAATCCTGCAATGCATTGATTGAAATTGACGCGAGCGGCACAGGGGGCGCCGCGGTAGATCCCCGAAACACGCCACCTAGGGTGTCGTTTACCCCCGTTTAGCCGCGAGCTTGCTCGCGAGGATTTTCACGTCGATCACGGGCAAGCCCGCGGCTAAACGGGGATTACGAAGCTGCGCGCTGTACGATTGTCGTTAGACCGCGGTGGTGTTCGTTAATAGCAGTGCCTGCAACGGGTCAGCACCGCGCAGCAGGTCGGGCAAGCCGGATCGCCAAGGCACCATCTGCCCGGTTTCCGGACAGAACAGTGCCAGCACTTTCACGTCGGTCATCAACTCGACCAGCACCGGGCCGAGGGTGGCGTAAACCTGCTCGCGCGATAGTTCGGCGGGTGATTCGACCCAGTCGACCGCCCGCCATGCCTGGTGATTCAGGATCGCGATGGCCAATTCCTTTACCGGGGCAGCGGCGGCCTCGTTCTCGCGATCCTTTACGTACGGCGTGGGCAGGTTCACGATCGCCATGCGATGGTCGCCATGCTGCAACTCGTACGTCTGGTCGGGTGCCAACACGAGGTGATTCGGATTCTTCGGAGACGAATCAAGCGTCTGGCCTAAGGCGCGCGATAGCCGTTTACGCAGGTCTTCCGCGTCCAACGGTGTCGGTCGCTCCAGCAGCGCTACGAGCGACAACAACGGCTTGGCCGCCGGCGCTGGCAATTGCGGCTTAACGGGCTCGCCGTAGATCGGCACCGCGCTGTGCCGGCCGTGCAGTTCCCAGACGAGGGCGATCGTGATGCCGATCAGGTAGACGTGAACCCAGATCACGCTGGACCACTTGAATCCGTGGACGACCAGGTCCGCGACCCGCAGCACGAGGTACATCGCCATCACGGCCATCACGACGAAGTTCAGCGTCCGCTTCACGCCTGTCCTCGCGCGATGTCCGCCGCCAGCGCCACCATCTCGGCGGCGGCCTCGGCGGCGCGTTCACCGGCGTGGCCGTGGCTGCCACCGATTCGGTCCAGCGCCTGTTGTTCCGTGTTCGTCGTCAGCACGCCGAAGATGACCGGCAGCCCCTGCTCGACCGCGACCTTTTGAATGCCGCTCGCCGCCTCACCAGCGACGTAGTCGAAGTGCGGCGTGTCGCCGCGTACCACCGCACCCAAACAGACGATGGCGGCGTAACGGTTCGTCTTCGCCAGCAGCTTCGCCGCCACGGGCAGTTCGAACGCGCCCGGCACGCGATGCAGGGATAACCGGTCCTCGTCCACCCCCATCTGCCCAAACCGCCGCACGCAACCGGCCACCAGTTCGTCGACGATGTACGCGTTGAACCGCGCCGCCACAATGGCGAACTTCGCCCCAGGGGGCAGGGCGGCGGGAGTAAACTCAGGAACGTGGGTACTCATGCGGGCCAATGGTAGTGAGGGAGCGGGAAAAAGCCCAAACACGCAAGGTCAAAATCCCCAAGTCCCAATGCCACACAAATGACCAGGCACCAATGACCAACAAAAGAAAAAGGGCTGACCATTTTGCTGGTCAGCCCTTCTGTATCACTAAGAATTCGGAAGAACGCGCGTCTCGTTACAACGTTAGTTCGTCGTCGTCGTCGCGCTCGACTGCCCGGCATTGGCGAGCTTGCTCTGCAGGCGGGCTTGCGTCGGGATCTTGATGTCCCAAGCCAGGCCGACCATCGACATCGCGCGGATGATGATGTAGCTGATGTCGAACTCCCACCAACGCAGCCCATGGCGGGCGCTGGTCGGGAAGGCGTGGTGGTTGTTGTGCCAGCCTTCGCCCATCGCCAGCAGGCCGAACAGGAAGTTGTTGCGGCTATGGTCGGCGCTGCGGAACGGGCGCGTGCCCCAGATGTGGCAAACGCTGTTCACGCTCCAGGTGACGTGGTGGACGAGGAAGATGCGGGCCAGGCCGCCCCAGATGAAGCCGAGCAACGCGCCCTTCCACGACATCGTCAACAATCCACCGATGACGGCGGGGATGATCAGGCCAAGCACGACCCAGAGAATCCACAGCTTGCTGAGCACCTGCAGCATGCGGTCGCCGGAGAGGTCAGGCACGTAGCGGTAGAGGTTCTTCGGGTCGCCGCTGAACACCCAACCGACGTGGGCATGCCAGAAGCCCTGCAGCACGCCCTTCACGCCCTCACCATGCTCGTGCGGCGAGTGCGGGTCGCCGGGCTTGTCGCTGTGCTGATGGTGACAGCGGTGCATCGCGACCCACTTGAGCACGGGGCCTTCCAGCGCCATCGCGCCGGCGATCGCGAAGAAGGCCTGTACGAAGCGGGGCGTCTGGAACGAGCGGTGCGTGAAGTAGCGGTGATAGCCGACCGTGATACCGATGGCCGTGATGATGTACATGCCCATCAGCAGCCCGCCGTGCAGCAGGTCGAACCCGCGGCCCCAGAGGAAGACGATGGCGGCGACGAACCCGGCGAACGGCACGATGACCGCCGACAGCGCCGCGATACGCGTGCCGAGCGAGACGGGCAGGTGCGCGTGTTCGTCCTCATCGTGGTGATCGTGATCGTCCACGTGATCGGGCTGGGTGCTGGCGGCAACGACGGCGGCGACCTCGGGATCGACCGGGGCGCCATTGCTCATGAAATCGGTTGGAATGGATTGACTCGACATACGTCCTTCCTATCGGAACAACACCGGTTCCATCTTCGAACCGGTCTCGTACACACGGCCCTCGCGCAGGTGCCGCCATCCTTGGCTGGTAAACGCGGCCCGATCGTTCGCGAACGTCGCACGTGGCGACACGCCGGGCGTTTCGACGTAGTACCGGCATCGATAGCCGGCGCAGACGTCAATTTATAGATCGCACGCAAGGTGCGTTCCAGTTCAATTTAATTGAACGGATAAGTTGGGTTCGGTCGCCTAGCCGGCCGCGGGCGTGGCCCATTGGCTGGCAGCGAGCGAGCAGAGTTCCTCGGCGGTATCCACCCGAGGGCCGGTGGCTTCCGATCCATCCAACGCGATGCGGATGGCCTTGCGGTTCCAACCGATCATGTGCTTGATGTACGCCGGAGGGTCGGGCGTGTTCTGCGTATCGATGGCATGCACCGGTAAATTTCCACCCGGCGACCGAACGATCGTGTACCGATCTTCATCGGGCTTCAGGATCTTGGCTTTTACCGCGTCTTGAAGCACGTCGGTCAGGTAGAGGTAGACTAAGCCGTTGCCGGCGTCTTCCAAGGCAAAGACCTGCATGCGGTACTTGCCATCGGGCCGGTAGAACAGCACCACGTTCGGACCGGCCGACTGGAACGGCAGCGGCACGAGCAGGCTGAGCTTCGTCAGCAGGCGACGCCACAGCTCGGCGCGGCCCTTGGCGGCGTCGGCGTCGCAGACGGCCAAGTGCTTTTCGATGTTATAGCGATCACGGGCTGCGGCGCGGGCCACGAACTGTTCGAGTTCGGTCGCGTCGTCGGAAAGGGGAGTCGATTTCGTTCGCATCAAGCTAATCCGCCAGTTGGCCCCATCCCACCCTCGGCGACCCGCGGTGGGTCGCTCGCATCATCCCTCGTTCACACGGTAGCGAAGCGGGAAAGACGAAGGGGCCGCTGTTCGCAGCCCCTTCGTCGGTTGCAATTCAATCTTAGTACCGGCTGCGGCCCCCACCGCCACCGCCACCACCACCCTTGCCACCACGGTCACCGAAGCTGCCACGGCGCGGCCCACCGCCACCGCCACCACCCCCGTAACCGCCACCACCACCACCGCCGTATCCACCGCCACCACCACGGGGGCGCTCTTCACGGGGCTTGGCTTCGTTGACGGTTAAGGCGCGACCGTCGACCTCCTGGCCGTTGAACGCTGCGATCGCGGCTTGCGCCTCTTCGTCGCTGCCCATCTGCACGAACCCGAATCCCTTGCTGCGGCCGGTCTCGCGGTCCGAGATGATCTCGGCCGACTGCACCGTGCCGTGCGGGCTGAACATCTGTTCGAGATCCGAACCGGTCGTCGTGTACGGCAGGTTGCCGACGTATAACTTGCTGCCCATGCTTGCTCCTGTTGGGCGTGATGCGCCCCCAATCCTCTTTCGGGACGCCGGTGAAAGGGGTCGTGACTGACCCTTGGTAGGCAAAGCGACTGAGCCGCGACGGACACCGGCAACACTGCCCGGGATCCATTGAGAAATGACTCGTTCGTTCAAACTTACCGCTTACTATCGTAGTCTCCCAGCCACCATAAAGCCATCCGGAAATGCGCCGTTCGGGGCGGTATAGGTTTTCGCATCGCAACATTACACCAGACGCGCAGCGTCAACACTGGGGCTATGGGCATGCGTGACGCGTGGCACGGCACGCATGACGGAGCGTGCGGCATGCATGACGGAAGGCTCGGCATGCATGACGGAGGCGCCGTCACGCATGACGGAAGCGCCGTCATGCATGACGGAAGCGCCGTCATGCATGACGGGAGCGCCGTCATCTCGGTTATCCGGACGCGCCGTAGTGCCCAACTGCGTTGGCGAGCGAATAACGCGGTTCGGACGTTGCGGACGACCACAGCTACCAAATTACCGTGGCATGGGCGTCTCGCCCATGCATGCCGTAGGGCCGGAAAACCGGATTCCGTTCAGCGGCTGGATCGGCGCAACAGCCAACCAACTGGATTCTCCGTTCCAATCGACACGCATGGGCGAGACGCCCATGCCACGGTCGGAAACGCGCTTCCTGACCCGCCTACTTTCCGATCGATCGCGCGGTTGCTACCATCCGGCGGGCTACCGCTATGTCGTACACCGTTCTCGCCAGACGCTATCGCTCGAGCACGTTCGATGACCTGATCGGACAGGAGCACGTCGCGCGCACGCTGAAGCGGGCCATCGAGAGCGGCCGGATCGCCCACGCGTTCCTGTTCTGCGGCACGCGCGGCACTGGCAAGACGTCCACCGCCCGCATCTTAGCCAAGTGCCTCAACTGCGAGTCGAGCGACAAGCCGACCGTCAAACCGTGCGGCCAATGCGAATCGTGCAAGGGCATCGCGCGCGGCGACGACATCGACGTGATCGAGATCGACGCCGCCAGCAACCGCGGCATCGACGAGGTGCGCAAGATCATCGAGAACGCGCGCTTTAGCCCCGCCCGGGCGCGGTTTAAGGTCTACATCATCGACGAAGTCCACGCGATGACGAAGGACGCCTTCAACGCCCTGCTGAAGGTGCTGGAGGAACCGCCCGCCCACGTGAAGTTCATCCTGGCCACCACTGAGCCCGAAAAGGTGCTGGCGACGATCCTCAGCCGCTGCCAACGGTACGATTTTCGCAACATTCCGACGCGAGAGATTGCCGGCCATCTGAAGGCCATCTGCACGACCGAAAAGGTGGAGGCCGACGACGACGCGATCCTGCTCGTCGCCAAGGCCGGCGCCGGCAGCATGCGCGATGCGCTGTCGCTCATGGACCGCCTGCTGAGCCTCGGCGAGACGCGCATCACCGTCGAGATGATCGAAAATCTCCTCGGCCTGCCCAAGACGCAGTTGCTGTTCAACCTTGCCGACGCCATCGGCCGTGGCGATACGAAAGCGACCCTGCAACAGGCCAACGCGATCATCCGGGGTGGCCTGTCGCCCGACGCGTTGATCGCGGCGCTGATCGACCACCTGCGTAACCTGCTGATCCTGAGCACGTGCGGCCCTGAATCCGACCTGGTCGACGTGCCCGGCCTGCCACTGGCGGATCTGGTGAATCAAGCCAACCAATTCGACGCCATCGCGCTGTCGCAGGACATCGCGATCCTCGAAGAACTTCGCCGAACGCTGCGTACCAGCCAGGCTGGGGCGGCGCTGTTGGATGCGACGCTCGTTCGCCTGGCGCTGGCCGAGCAGTTCGCCAGCATTGACGCCCTCATCACCGGCAACGGGGCGGCTTCACCCGGTCAAAAAAAAAAGTCTGAGCCGGTAGGGGCTGCCGCGCCACCTGCGCAAGCCCGCGCGGAGGTGGTCCGATCGTTGGGGATGCCTCCCGCGCCCGTTGCGACCATAGCGCCCGTTGCGCCACCCATCGCACGGACACCCGGGGAACCTGCCGCTAAAGCGGCAAGTCCGGTGGATCCGTCGTTGGACGCCCCCGCATCGCACTCCCAAGGGCTCGCCACTTCAGTGGCACGCTCCCCCGCCCCCAATCCAGCGCCCGTCGCACCCACACCCGCGCCGGTTGCCGACGAACCCCCCGTCGACCTGAACAATATCGACCTCGGCGACGACGACAGCCTCCCCTCCGTTGGTCGCGTGTGGGAAGGCCCCGCGCCGTCGCTGTCGACGATCATGTCACAGAACCGCTCGATGTCAGCGGTGGCATCGAAGCCCGTCAGTGACATGGCCAACGTCGAGCCCGTCGTCAACAACCTGCTGAGCGACAAGTGGAACGCCCTCCTGGCGATGCTGGACCAGCACAGTCAGGGCCTCTACGGCATCCTGTCGCAAGGCGGCCTCGACCGCATCGAGAACGGCCAGGCGGTCGTGAAGTTCCCCAGCGGCAAGGACTTCCTGCTGAAGCTGCTCGACCGCAATGGCAAGCGCGAATCGGTCGCCCAAGCCTTCACGCAACTGCTCGGCACCGAGACGGGCGTGCGGTTCATCATCGACGACACCGCTGCCGCCGCCCCACCGCCCGGTGCGGCACGCAGCGTGCCGGCACCGGTTGTCCCGGCCAACCCCCGGCACGCGGTGAAGCCCCAGCCCGCCGCCCCACCCCCGATGCCCGAGACGCCGACCATCCGCCTGACGCAGGAGATCAAGGACGCGATCTACGCGGAGGACCCGCTCGTGAAGACCATCGTCGACCAGCTGGGCGGCGAAATCGTGAAGGTAGAAGAGAATTGATCTCGTCCGTTGTCAGTCGTCCGTTGCCCGTTGTGGACGGAATGGGGACGATGGACGGCCAACCACAACGGACCCCAAACCCCTGACCACGGACACAATCATGTTCAACATTGCCGAGATGATGCAGAAGGCCCAGGAGATGAAGGTGAAGATGGAGCAGGTGCAGGCCGAGCTCGAGCGCAAGCAGATCACCGCCGACGCCGCCGGCATTGCGCGGGCGACGGTGAACGGGAAGCTGGAGTTGATCAGCATCAAGATCGACAAGACGAAGTTCGACGTGAACGACACCGATCTGCTCGAGGACGCGATCGTCGCCGCCGTCACCGCCGCCCAGAAGCGCGCCCAGCAGTTCATGAAGGACCAGATGCAAACCGTCGCCAGCGACATGGGCCTGCCACCGGGGATGTTGCCGGGGTAGTGCACGGCTGCGGCAGAAGAGAACGCGAAGACGCGACAGCGCGAAGGAAGCCGCAAAGGTTCCTATTGGGACTTGGTGATTGGAATTTTGTTTGGCATTGGGGCTTGGGATTTTCCCCTCCACCTCGTCCCGAACACAGGAAATCCACCCCCACCTCCCCTAAAATCACCCAACCATGATCTCCGCCATCACCGGCACCCTCAAACGTGTGGACGACGATCGCATTCAACTCGAATGCGGGCCAATGTTGTACGAGTTGCTCATTCCCGCGTCTGACCTCACCGAACTGCAAGCCAGCCTCGGCGAGACGCTGACGCTGCAGACCATCTTCTACCTATCCGGCGACCCCTCGCGCGGCGGGCTGGAACCGACGCTGATCGCCTTCGTTCGACCGGCTGACAAGCAGTTCTTCGAACTGTTCACAACCGTAAAAGGCATCGGTCCGCGAAAGGCGCTGAAGGCCCTGACAGCCCCCACCGGTGAGATCGCAGCTGCGATTGAATCGAAGGACACGCGCTTCCTCAGCGGCCTCGGTGGAATCGGCAAGCGCACGGCCGAGACGATCGTCGCGGAACTGTCCGGCAAGGCCGCCAAGTTCGCCTTCGCCATTCCCGCCAAGGCCGGTGGCAAGGGAGCCACCCAGTCCTTCGCCCGCCGCCCCGATGCCGAGGAAGACGCCATCAGCGCCCTGATGGCCCTCGGCGAACGCCGCGGCGACGCCGAGCATTTCCTCGAACGCGCCAAGGCCAACAACCCGGATCTCAAATCGACCGACGTGCTCCTCCGCGAGATGCTTCGCCTGCGCACCGTACGCGGTTAGCGCGAAAAACATCGCGGGTGGTGCTAACGAAAGCCTGATCGCCATAACCTCCGCGTTATGCCAAACGTGTCATCCCGATGGGAACATTGGCGACCTGAGGGATCTTCCACGGCCCGCACTGTCAGCCAGTCGAGATCCCTCAGGTCGCCTTAAGGCCAGCGGACAAATCCCCATGTCATCCCGAAGGGAGCGGTAGCGACCTGAGGGATCTCAAATGTCGAATGACGCTGGCAGTGGCAGATCCCTCGCGTCGCTCCGCTCCCATCGGGATGACACCGGCGCATGGTCGCGCAACGGGGTTTTGTCCGCGAACCTTTAGGCCCACCGGTCTGTATCGCGCGCCCGACAGTTTAATCCTCCAGCGGATTGTTCTCGTCGCGCAGCGGAATCTGCCGATACCGCCCGGGGTCCGATTCGTTCAAGCGCTCGACTGTATTGTCCACATGGCCGAGGTCGGTTTGGGCGCGGTCGCCGGTGCGGGTGTCTTCGATCGTGCGCTCACCGCGGATGGTTTCGATGACGTCGTCGTGCCGGCGGGCCTGACCGACCTGGCCGGCGCGCCAGGCGTCGTTCTGGCGGTCGAAGGTGTCCTGCATGCTCTTGTGGGCGGCTTGGCCGGCTTCGAAGCGGGCCTTCTGGTCGGCCATGCGCTGGGCGTGGGCGGCGCTGCCGTCGTTCAACCGCTGTTGGCTCTTGCGCGCCATCACCTCCTGGTTCACCTTCAGCGAGTTGGACATCGCCAGCATCATCGGCAGGTCGTGGTCGAACGTGTCGACGGGCGCGACGAGTTCGGTCAGGAAGACCGTCCACATGTCCTGCGACAGGCGCGACGTCGTCACGTGTGCCGTCCCACGGAACGGCCGCATGGGCGCGTCTGGCGACTTGGCCATCATGAAGTCGTACGTCACCACCGCCGACTTCGAATCGGGGATGGGCGAGGGCTTTTCCTCCAGCACCTTCAGCGATCGCAGTTCGCTGACCGGTCCGCCGCGCTGCGCGCTGAGGCGGGACAGTTGCGGGATGAGCATGCGGATCGCGTCGCCCGGTTCGCTGTAGCGACCGATGATGACCTGGGGTGGCGGTGGTGGCTGCACGCCCATCTGCCGCGATTGCTCGGCGATCTGGGCGTGACTGCGCATCAGCTGGCCATCGGGCTCGCTGATGCCAAACGACAGGCCGAACGAAATGCGCTGGTCGGCCGGGCCGGTGACGGAGAACGAGTCGAGGCAACCGGTGGCGTTCGTGGTCCAACCTGGCGCGATGCCGACCGTACCGGTGCCATCGGGAAACCGATACGTCTGCAACGCCACCGCGGGAGCCACGGCAGGCTTCTCTTGGGCGGTGGGCTGAGCATCGCCCGCGCCGGTGTCGCTGCGCGGTTCATCGCCACCACCCAGCGGGTTGTTGGGCTTGGGGGCCAGCGGGTTGGCGCCACCATCGCCACCCCCCAGCGGGTTCTTCGCGGGCCGTTTCAGTTTGTAGGTGGCGCCACCGGTCTGCAGCGTCATGTTGCTGCCGTCGATAATCGCATTGAAGTCGAACGTGTCGCCGTTGGCGTCAAACGAGCCGTTCAACCGCTTTCCGTCTGCGGTCGCGATCATCGGGAACTTCTGCTGGCCCATGGTGATCGTGCCCTTGTAGCCGGCATCGGCGTCGGTGAGTTCGACCGTGAGCTTCTCACCAACGTACCGCCCCGCCAGCGACGCGCCGGCGTTGCCCGGGGGCGCTGCATCGCGTTCCTTCGCAGCGGCCACCGGGGCGCCGCCATCGTTGCCCTCGGAATTGATGAATGGCGCGCTGTTGCGGATGACGAGCGTGCCGTCGCCCTGGATGTCGTACACGACCATGTTTCCGTTGGGCCCGGGGCCCTGCTGTTGGCCGCGCGTGTCGGTGCCGCCCTTCAGTTCGACGTTCATCACGTGACCGGTCGGCACGTCGACCTGCGCGATGCCCGACGACGTCAGCTTCACGTTCAGGTCCTGCTGACGCGTGGCGACGCTGATGTTCATCTGCACGTCGGCAGTCGGGCGACCGGCGACGTCCTGAACGCGCAGCAGCTTCATCCGCATGCTGGCGGTGTCGTCGGGGTTCTTCAACCGAAACATGCGCGCCAGGGCCCGCGCGTCGGCCGACCATTCCTGGCCGACGGCGACCGGCCCCTCGGGAAACATCGCGCGCGACTGCTCGATCGCGCCGGCCAACTCGTCGGTGACGGCCGGGTCGACGAACTCCTTCAAATCGTTTGTGACCGACCCGTCGGCGTTGCGCGTCACGACGACCGTCTTGCCCGCCAGCGCGAACGGCATCGACTGCGCCGGCTGCCCCGCCATGCCCTGCTGTGTGACGCAGTCGGCGCCGAACGTGATGCGCACCTTCGTCGGTTCACCTTCGGTGACGGCCAGCACCTCCAGCTTGCCGTTGAGCTTCGACGACATCGTCGTCGTGAACGGCTGGGTCATGCCCTGAAAGCTCGCCTTGACGTTCGTGTCGGCCTGCTGCGATTGGTCGAACGACCACGACATGCTTGGCTCCAGCGCCAGCCGCAACGACACCTGGTCCTGCGCCGCCAGTGGCGCTGGAAGCACCGCCAACAGCGTGGCACAAATCATCGCAGCGTAAGTTGGCACGTTTTTCATCGCCCACCTTTGGAGTGAAGTTTCTACCACTTCGCAACGTCGCGCACTCGAACAGTTCAAAGCAGCGGGCGTTAGCCGTCAAGCAAAATTACGAGATAAAGTATCGCATGCCTGAGAACGCGGAGTAGTCGCGTTGTGGAGAAGCAGATGCACGGCTCACGCGGTCGGATGCGCCGCGATAAGCTCGCGGGCCATGGCACTTTCGCAAGCAATGCTCGTCGGCGCCGCGGGCTTCGCCTTCAGCGTTGCATCGCTCGCCGCGCGGTTCGGTTGGACGTTCCCGTTGGGCACGCTGTTGGTCAACGTCGTCGGCAGCTTCGCACTGGGCGCGCTGGACGGCAAACGTCGATCTGCCGGCGAGAGGCCGGTGCTGCGGCTAAAGCAGTCGCCGTGCGAGCGCTACCGGTCGTCCTCGTCGTCTTCGGTGATCTGCACGGGAATCTGGTACTTCTCGTCCAGCCAGCGGCCGAGGTCGACCATCTTGCAGCGGTCGGAACAGAACGGGAACGGCCCCATCGGCTGATCGTCCGCCGGCACTTCGACAGGCTTTTTACAGGTGGGACACTGCATACTGAAGTTTAGGCGCCACGATTGGATTAGAGGAGCGATCGCGAGATAGCGCGTTCTGAAGAGACTACTTGGAAGTAGTCACGCATGGGCGAGACGCCCCTGCCACGGCAGAAGAATCCGCCCGGCTACTTCTTGTCTTTCTTCGCCGGCTTTGATTCGGCGGCGGGTTTGGCGACGGACTCCGTCTTGGCAGGCGCCGCGGGCTTCGACTCCGCCGCGGGCTTGGCGGCGTCACCGCCACCACCACTGCTACCGTCGCCGCTTGGCTTCGTCTCACCGCCACCGCCAGACTCGGCCTTGGCCTTGTCGGCGTAGCCCTTGTCGCGGTAGTCAGTGATGTAGAACCCGCTGCCCTTGAAGATCAGCCCCGCCCCCGTGCCGATCAGCCGGCGGACCTTCTTCTTCCCACAGCTCGGGCAAACCTTGATTGGGTCTGACGACATCGACTGAAACTTCTCGAAGTCGTGGCCGCAGGCGTCGCAATGGTATTCGTAGGTTGGCATTCCGTAGGGGCAGACCTCTGCGTCTGCCCTCCTTCGTTGGCTGTTGTCATGCTTGCAAACGGAACCAAGACGGGCGGGCACGGAGGCCCGCCCCTACGACAGCTTGCTCACCGCCACCTGCGCCGGACGCAGCGTGCGGCCGTGGAGGGCGTAGCCCTTTTGCAGCAGTTGGGTAACGGTCGGTTCGGTGTAGGTATCGCTGGGTTGTTGGATGAGGGCCTCGTGCCGGGTCGGGTCGAAGGCCTCGCCTTCCTTCGGCGCGATCTCCTCGACGTTCTGGGCCTTCAGCACGGCCAGCCATTGGTCATGCACGATCTGCATGCCCTGCAGCAGCGACGCCGAGTCGACCTTGGTGGGGTCTTGGGCGATCGCGCGCTCGAAATTATCGATGACGGGGATCAGGCTCTTGATCAGCGAGCTGTTGGCGTACTGCAGCCGTTGGTCGAACTCGCCCTGCATGCGCCGCTGGGCGTTCTTGAAGTCGGCCGTGGCCAACGCGAGGCGCTGGAACAGGTCATCGCGCTCGGCCTGCAGCTTCTGCACGTCCATCGTCCCCTCACTGCTGCCGTTGTCGTTGTCGTCCTGCATGTCGTTGTTATCGGTGGTGGTTGTCTCAGCCATGATGAAGCCTCAAAAGCAAATGCCGTTCGCGAGCCTGCAAGATGTTGTCATCCCGAGCGAGCGACAGCGAGGGAGGGATCTCAAAAATCACGAGAATCGCTTGGACGATCGAGATCCCTCAGGTCGGCAAGCCTCCCATCGGGATGACAACTTGCGCCAGACCATGCATTCTTCCGTTTCGCGTTTCAGCACGCTCAACTCCGCGGCAGTCTCGTCTGGCTCACTCACCGCTGAACACGTCCTTCAGCTTATCTAGAAATCCCTTGCGCTGCGGACCCACCTCGGCGCCGTCTTCGGTGGCGGCGAAGTCGCGGAGCAATTGCTTTTGCTTCTCGGTCAGCTTGCGCGGGATCTCGATCAGCACTTGTACCAGTTCGTCCCCGGCGCGCCCGCTGCGCAAATCGGGCAGGCCACGGCCCTTCAGCTTGTATACCTCGCCATGCTGCGCGCCGGCGGGCACGTCCAGCAGTTCGCGGCCCTTCAGCGTCGGCACCTCGATCTCGCCACCGAGCGCGGCCTGCGTGAAGCTGATGGGCACTTGGCAGACGAGGTCGTTGTTGTGCCGCGTGAACATCGGGTGCGGCTTGATCGCGATGTAGCAGTGCAGATCGCCGGCTGGGGCGCCGTTCTCACCGGCCTCACCTTCGCCGGCGATGCGGACGGCCTGCCCTTCGTGCACGCCGGCGGGAATCTTCACCGTTACGACGCGCTTCTTCTGCTGGCGCCCGGTGCCGGCGCAACCGCTGCACTTGTCTTTCACGATGCTGCCGCGTCCACGGCACGTCGGGCAGGCGGTAACCATGCGGAACATGCCGCCAAAGCCCTGTTGCGCGACGCGCCCCTGCCCGCCGCACGTGCTGCAGGCGACCGGCGACGTGCCCGGCTTGGCGCCGCTGCCCTTGCAGGTGTCGCAGGTATCCTGCTTTTCGAATTCTATCGTCTTTTCGACGCCGCTGGCGACTTCGGCCAGCGTGAGCTCGACCTGCGTTTCCAGGTCAAAGCCGCGGCCGTTGCCGGTGCGTCCGCCACCGCCACCCCGGCCACCCCCGCGCCCGCCGAACGCGCCACCAAAGATGTCGTCGAACATCGAGAAGATGTCGCCGGCGTCCATGTGCGAGAAGTCGTGCTGCCCACCGACGCCCTGGTGCCCGAACTGGTCGTACCGCTGGCGCTTGGCCGGGTCGCTCAGCACCTCGTACGCCTCGGCGCACTCCTTGAACTTCAACTCGGCCTCGGCGTCGCCCTGGTTGCGGTCGGGGTGATACTTCATCGCTAGCCGGCGATAGGCGCGCTTGATCTCCTCGCCGTCAACGGTGCGCTCGACGGAGAGGACCTCGTAGTAATCGCGTTTCGTTACAGCCATTCAGTTACTCTCAGAGAGTTCGTCCGTTTTCTCTTCCGGCTTACCGAGAAAGAGACCGAAGCACGCGCCGTTGTCCACTCATTCACCAAACACTGCGGAGACACGCGGACTATACAAATATCCTCGTGCCTCCGCAGTGGCGGTGATTGGATTTTCCGGGCCCGTTTAGCCGCGAGCTTGCTCGCGATTATTCCTCGTGCCGTGTCGAACCGCGAGCAAGCTCGCGGCTAAACAAGTTACACCGAGTACTGGCCCTGCAGCGCCCCTACGACACCGCGCCGGCGACGAGGTTGCTGGTCTCGTCCTTCTTCTCCTTCACTTCCGTGATCAGCACGTCCGTCGTCAGCGCCAAGGCGGCGATGCTAGCGGCGTTCTGGAGGGCGGTCTTGCTGACCTTGGCCGGGTCGATGATGCCGAACTTGAACATGTCGCCGTACTCGTCCGTCGCGGCGTTGTAGCCGTAGGCGGCGTTCTTGTTCTCCAGCACCTGGGCGACCACCACTTCACCGTCTTCACCGGCGTTGTCGGCGATCTGGCGGGCAGGGGCACGCAAAGCCTCGGCGAGGATGTCGAAGCCGATGCGCTCGTCACCCTTGGCGCGGCTGCGGCCGCCTTCGATGGCTTCGATCGCACGCAGGTAGGCCACGCCACCGCCGGGCACGATGCCATCGACGGCCGACGCCTTCACGGCGTGCAGCGCGTCGTCGATGAGGTCCTTGCGTTCCTTCATCTCGGTCTCGGTCGCGGCGCCGGCCTTGATGACCGCCACGCCACCGGTCAGCTTCGCCAGGCGCTCCTGAAGCTTTTCCTTGTCGTAGTCGCTGGTGGTCTTCTCGATCTGCAAGCGGATCTGTTCCGAGCGGGCGTTGATCTCCTTCCTGGAACCGCCGCCCTCGACGACCAGGGTGTTCTCTTTGTCGACGACGATGCGCTTGGCGGTGCCCAGATCGTCCAGCTCGACGTTCTCGAGCTTCAGCCCGAGGTCTTCGCTGATGAACTTGCCACCGGTGACGACCGCCAGGTCGCCCATGATGGCCTTGCGGCGATCACCGAAACCGGGGGCCTTCACGGCGCACACGTTCAGGATGCCGCGCAGCTTGTTGACGACCAAAGCCGCCAGCGCCTCGGCGTCCACGTCTTCGGCGATGATCAGCAGCGGCTTGCCGCCGGTCGCGATCTTGTTCAGCAGCGGCAGCAGTTCCTGCAGGTTGCTGATCTTCTTCTCGTGCAGCAGCACGTAAGCGTTCTCCAGCACGGCCTGCAGCGTCGTGGGGTTCGTGAGGAAGTACGGGCTGAGGTAGCCCTTGTCGAACTGCATGCCCTCGGTGTACTCGAGCACGCTCTCGGTGCCCTTGCCCTCGTCGACCGTGATCACGCCTTCCTTGCCGACCTTCTCCATCGCCTCGGCCAGCAGCTCACCGATGTGCTCGTCGCCATTGGCGCTGACGGTGGCGACGCGCTTGTAATCGTCGCGACCCTTGACCTTCTTAGCCATCGCCTGAATCGCCTCGACGGCGACCTCGGTGGCCTTCAGGATGCCGCGCTGCACGACGACGGGGTTCACCGCGCCGGCCGTCACGTACTTCAGGCCTTCCTTCATGATCGCCTCGGCCAGCACCGTGGCGGTGGTGGTGCCGTCACCGGCGACGTCACCGGTCTTGCTGGCGACGGAGCCGACTAGCTTGGCGCCCATGTTCTCAAACGGTTGCGGCAGCTCGATCTCCTTGGCGACGCTGACGCCGTCCTTGGTGATGCGCGGCGAGCCGAACGACTTCTGCAACACGACGTTCTTCCCACGCGGCCCGAGCGTCGCCTTGACCGCCCGTGCCAGCTGCGACATGCCCGCGAACAGTTCCGCGCGGGCGTCCGTTTCAAATTTCAGTTGCTTCGATGCCATGGAAATCTCCGGAAGGGTTCACCGCAGAGGCGCAGAGGGTGGAACCCGGAGGACGCGGAGAGAAACAAACCGATGCTTCTCGCCGATCAACCGGGCCGTTGCTCTACATCCGACTGGGGTTCATTTTTCTTTTTCTCTGCGTTCCGTCCTCTGCGCCTCTGCGTTGAGTCTTACTCAAGCACGCCGAGGATGTCGCTCTCGCGCAGGATGACGTACTTCTGGCCGTCGACCTCGACGTCGGTGCCGCTGTACTTGCCGTAGTAGATGGTCTCGCCTTCCTTCACGCCCACCTCATGCAGCTTGCCGTTGTCGTCACGCTTGCCGGGGCCCTTTGCGATCACCTTGCCCTGCGTGGGCTTTTCCTTGGCACTGTCGGGCAGCAGGATGCCGCTCTTGGTCTTCGTCTCCGCTTCCGACTGCTTCACGATCACGCGATCCCCAAGGGGCTTCAATTTCGTTGCCATAATTCAGTTCCTCTTCTTTTGTCTGTAGGGCGGGACTCGTCCCGCCGGTCTGCTGTCAATCACTCGAATGAAATTACGGACGGATCACGCGGACCACCGCGTCTCGCACTTCATTTAATTTCGGTTCCGTCAGTCGCCCGACGTCGTTCAAAAGCGACTCGTGTGCCGTGAACAATCGTGACGGTCTCGCATAACTGACCCGGCTCAGCGAGCCCGTGGCCAAATCACCTGATGCCAACGTGATGGCCGTGGGATCGGCGTACGCGTTGCTGGTGACCATGCAACAGATCCAGTCACCATTCTGCGCCGAAGCCAGCACGACTGCCGGCCGCCGCTTCGACGCCGACAGATCGCTGAACGGGAACGGCAGCACGACTACCGCGCCGGTTGCAAGTGCGCCCATGCCTCGTCCTCTTCCGGCCGCAGCCAATCCCGCAGCCCGCTCTCGCTCATCCGCGTCACGTCGTCGACCGCTGCCGACTCGTCGAGGATGGTCAACAGCGCCCGCGACCTTCGCGTCAGCTCGATCGGCTCGGCCAACGTGACGTTGCCGTGTTCATCGATGATGGCCTCAACGGTTTTCAGCATCGAATCCTCCACCGGAAAACGTCACCTTACATCATCCCGTCCATGCCACCCATGCCGCCCATACCACCCATGCCGCCGCCCATGCCACCACCGTGGTCATGATCACCGCCGCCACCCTTTTTGGGTTGCTCGACGATGATGCAGTCGGTGGTCAGCAGCAGGATCGCCACCTCGGCGGCGTTCTGCAGGGCGGTGCGTTCGACCTTGGTGGGGGTCAGGATGCCGGCCTTGATCATGTCGACGTACTCGCCGGTCAGGGCGTTGTAGCCTTCGTTGTCCTTGCCTTCCATCACCCGGCGAACGACGACCGCGCCGCTCTCACCGGCGTTCTCGGCGATCTGACGCAGGGGGGCGGTGATGGCCTGGCGCACGATCTTCACGCCGGTGGCCTCGTCACCTTCCAGTTGCAGGTTGAGGGCCTTCAGGCTGCGGATGAGGGCCACGCCACCACCCGGCAGCACGCCCTCTTCGACGGCGGCGCGGGTCGCGTGCAGCGCGTCTTCGATGCGGGCCTTCTTCTCCTTCAGCTCCGCTTCCGTCGCAGCGCCCACATTCACCTGGGCCACGCCACCGGCCAGCTTCGCCAGGCGCTCCTGCAGCTTCTCGCGGTCGTAGTCGCTGGTGGTGATATTGATCTCGTTGCGGATCTGGGCGATGCGGCCCTGGATGGCATCGCTCTCGCCGGCGCCTTCGATGATCGTGGTGTTGTCGTTGTCGACCGTCAGCTTCTTGGCCTGGCCGAGGTCGGTGATCTCGACCTTGTCCAGTTCGACGCCGAGGTCCTTCATGATCGCCCGGCCACCGGTCAGCACGGCGATGTCTTCCAACATCGCCTTGCGGCGGTCGCCGTAGCCCGGGGCCTTCACGGCGGCGATGTTCAGGATGCCGCGCAGCTTGTTCACCACGAGGGTCGCAAGGGCTTCCCCTTCGATGTCCTCAGCGATGATCAGCAGCGGGCGCTTGGTCTTCTGAATCTTTTCCAGCAGCGGCAGCAGCTTGTTGACGCTGCTGATCTTGTCCTCGTAGACGAGGATGAACGCCTTGTCGAACTCGACGATCATCTCGTCGGGGTTCGTGACGAAGTTGGGCGACAGGAACCCGCGGTCGAACTGCATGCCTTCGACGACGTCGATCTCGGTCTTGAGGCTCTTGCCCTCTTCGACGGTGATGACGCCGTCCTTGCCCACGCGCTCCATGGCGTCGGCCATGATGGCGCCGATCTCGCGGTCGTTGTTGGCACTGATGGCGGCGACGTTGGCGATGTCTTCCTTGCCGCTGATCTTCTTGCTGCGCTTCTTCAGGTCGGCCGACACGACGTCGACGGCCTTGCGGATGCCGCGGGCGAGCGCGTTGGCGTCGGCGCCGCTGGTCAGGTGGCGGTAGCCTTCCTTGAAGATGGCCTCGGCGAGCACGGTCGCGGTCGTGGTGCCGTCACCGGCGACGTCGCTGGTCTTGCTGGCGGCCTCCTTCACGAGCTTGGCGCCGATGTTCTCGTACTTGTCCTTCAGTTCCACTTCCTCGGCGACGGTCACGCCGTCCTTGGTGATCGTCGGGCTACCCCAGCCCTTGTCGATCACGGCATTGCGGCCACGCGGCCCAAGGGTGACCTTCACCGCGCGGGCGAGCTTTTCCACACCGGCGAGCAACGACTTACGGGCTTCCACATCAAACTGAAGCATCTTGGCGGCCATCGGTTCAATTCCTTCTTAAAGCGTTTCCATCTGAGACGTCGAACGGGCCCCGGCAAGGTTAAGACCTTCCACCCGGCCGGGTAGACTCGCCATAACAAACGCAATGCCGAAGCATAGATGCGGCACATCTAGCGTTTAGATAAGCACTTACACGCGTGCGGCAGCGGGTGCCGCAACTGTCAGGCTGGCAGGATCATTCTTCTGCACTGCGTTCGGTTGCCATTGTGGCAGTAGCCGATAGAGCGCCACCGCGAGCCCGAGGTTGATCGGCAACGCCAGCGCGATGACGTCGGCGTTCACCTGATCGAAGACCGGCAGCACCTGCATCACCAGCCCGATCACGCCCAACGCAGCGATGAAGACCGCTAATCTGGAAGCGGCCTTGCGGAAGCGCCCGAAGAGCACGAACAGCGTGAGAGGGATGAGCGCCAGGAGCAGTGGATTCGTCTGCAGCAAGTTCTCGTTGCCGTACGAAGCGATGTGGTCGGTGAACGCCCACGCGTACGCCATGATGAACCCGGCCATGCCCCCGATGCCGCACCACAGCAGCACCAGCAGGAACAACATCGCACCGGCGGTGCGATACCGACGGGCGGGCTTGGAAAGCAGCGCCATCAGCGTTCCTACCACCACGCCCACGATCAGGTAACCGGGCCAGTACGTCGGCACCGTCGCCGCGGGCATTGGGCGGCTGCCGGTGGCGATCTGCACCTCGCTGCGCACCAGCGGCACGCGGTTGCCGGCGGCGTCGGTCACCATCACGCTGCGTACGTGCCGTTGTAGTTCGAACGGCAGGAAAGTCTCTTCCCACGCGTCCAAGGGCTTATCGATCCAGTCCGACAGCACGGTTTGCAGCGCGGTGTAAAGGGGTATATCACGGGCAGTGATCCGCCGGGTGTGGGAGCGGTAGGTGCTGTCGGTCGGCACGCCCTTCAACTGGGCCGCCATTTGGTCGCCCAAGGCGTTGTCGATCGCGTCGCGCACGCGGGTGGTGCAGTTGTCGCGATAATAGTCGTACCGGTAGACTCGGTTCTCGGGCCGTTCGTTCCACATCAGGAACCGCATCAACTCCAACGTCTGCGCCGGCGTGAGGTTCAATTCCTGCTCCCAGACCGTCCGGTCGCCAGCGGCGTAGGCGTTGACCGTCCCCCGGCCATCGAAACCCTCCATCCAATACTCCAGCCGGCCGTTGACGAAGCGGGTGAGCAGTTCCAGTTCGTTCTCGTAATCGAACAACCCCCAGTTGTACGCGATGTCGAGCCCGGTCGAGTCGTCGCGGATGCGCAACGCCGTGTGCCCGAATTTCTCGAACGTCAACCCCCCCGGCCCAAAGGTGATCAGCGAGACCACCGGCTCGGCCCGCGCCGGACTGGCAAACACCACGATCGGTAGAAAGAACACCGCAAGGCAGCGGGCAACGAGGGTAAGGCGCATCAGCATTCGATTCCTATCGTCGGGCAAAGGGCTTTGGCAGGCAAGGTGATGCCCTTCCAATGCCTGCCAGCGTCCCCTTTCGCTTGCGACTTCGCAGTCCCAGAGCGCGTACGTCCGCGAAACCGCAAGCGGATGTGGGTGATCGTGCGGGTCCTCCATCACGTTCAGGTCCGAGAATCAAACGAACGGAATCGAATCAGTTGATCTGTTCAAAACGCCCGATCTGGTTTGCATGATGTTATCCCCGCTGTGGCCCGCCCGGCCAGTCCGTCCGATGGTGCCGTTGCTCTGGAAGATCGCCGGCGGCGTATTGCTGTTCGTCGTGACGGCGTTCGTCACGTTGCAGTTCATGCCAAGCCAGGAACGCGTCGGGCCACGCACGATCGGGAACGATTTCCTACCGTCGTTCGCCGCCGGGTTGATGGTGCGCGAGGGGCAGGGCGACCAGATTTACAACCCCTACGCGGTCACACGGGTGGTGCGGGCGATCTGGGAAATCCACTTCCCCGGCGCGGAGGCCAGCAGTGGCCTGGCGGCCTGGCTGAACCCGCCGTTCTTCGCGTTCCTGTTCGCCCCGTTGACCGGGCTGCCCTATCCGCAAGCGCTGGGCGTCTGGATCGCGATCAACTTCTGTTTAACGATCGCCGGCTGCGCGCTGTTGATCCGCCTGCTGCCGGCCAACAGCCCACTGGCGGTGAAGGCGCTGGTGCCGGTGCTGGTGGTGTCGTCGTTCCCGTTCGTGCGGACGATGACGCACCAGCAGAACACGATGTTGTCGCTGGCGATTCTTGCTGGCGCGCTCGTGCTGACGATGCGCGCACTCGCCCGCGAAGCTTCAGAATCACCGGGCCGGGCACGGTTGGCCTACGCCACGGGCACCGTCGCGGGGCTGCTGCTGTTTAAGCCGCAGCTGGCGGCCGTCACCATCTTAGCGCTGGCGGTCGTGGTGGGGTTCCGGGTGCTGCTGGGCGCGATCTACACCGGCGCCCTGCTGCTGGCGGTGCAGGAATGGGTGATTCCCGGGGCGGCGTGGCAGTTTCTGCTGGAGATGCCACCAATCCTCGACCGTTTGCACGAACGCCAGAACTACCACTGGGACCGCCACGTCACGTTGCACAGCTTCTGGCGGATGCTGATTCAAGGCACAGAGACCGGCCCGACGGGGCTGGCCGTCAAAGTATTATGGATGGCGTCACTGGCGGCCGTCGGCCTCTGGCTGGCGCGAGCCGCATGGACAGCGAACCGCGCCAGCAACCCCATCACTGCCCGCCGTTGGCTGGCGGCGGCCATCTGTGCGATGCCGCTGGTCATGCCCTACTTCATGGATTACGACCTGCTCCTGCTGGCGACCGCCGCCGCCCTGCTGGCTGGCGATTTGAACGCGAAGGCGACCACGTCGATCAGCGACCGCCGGCTATCCTGGGCCTGGGTGGCGCTGGCGGCCTGGCAGGCGATGCCGATGTCGACGGCGTCCTGGCGCGTCAACATCACCGCCGTCCTGCTGACGCTCGTCACCGCGATGATGATCCGCCGCGTGAAGCCCGACGCGGCGGTCGAGGAAACGGCGACGATGAAGATCGAGCCACCACGCGACGTGCGTATGGCGGCGTAGGAGCGACGGACGTATCACCGAGCCCGCTCGGACCTCCGTCCGTTGCATGGGCGTCTCGCCCATGCATCTCAATTCATCCCGAGATTTCATTTGTGGCTGGCTGCTTCGATCGCGCAGCTGCCAAAAATCGTACTTCGAGACCTCATCACGTGCATGGGCGAGACGCCCATGCCACGGCCGGAGCCCCTGGGGGAGAGAGCGGACTTGCTTTCACTGGTCATGGCATGCCCCGCGGACTTCGCGTACGCTGCCGGTTACTGAGGAGGCCGCATGAAACTGAACTTCTGGCAGTGGTTGGGCGTGGCGATGCTGGTGATCGGCGTGCTGCTGTACCTCTTCGAGAACACCACCCCCACCGCCAACCCGCCCGGCGCGACGACCGTCCCCGTGACGCAATAGGCTCGCCGGGTGCCACGGGTGGCTTGTCCACCCGTGCTTCAGATGGCACGGAACGCACGGCCGGGCAAGCCACCCGTGGCACCCATGCCGGGCGGTCAACCGGCCAGCCCAACGGTCGTCACGCACCACGCCATGACCCCACGCCGCTCCACGTTCACGCTCGACCTGTTGACCGCCTACGGCGCCTCGATCGCCCGCCTCGGCAGTTGGGCGGCCATCACGGCGATGCTCTACCGCTACTGGGGCGACGAGCTCGTCGCGATCTTCGCCTTCATCCGCGCCACCATCGGCCTGCTGGCCTACGTCACCCTCGGCATCGGCCCGGCGATGATCCACCACCTGGCGCACGCGGTCGTGCGGTCGACCGGCAGCCTTCGTGATAAGCCCGCTACTGATGACCCGCAGCCTGCGGCGCCGTGGGTCGATCCGGCGCCGGCGAGTCGGCCCACGCTCGACTACTACGCACCACCGAAGCGCGAGTGGACGTGGATTCGCCCCGCGGACCCCATCTCCACAATTTACGCCAACGGCCTGCTGATCGCGATGATCGCCGCCATCGTGGGGTCATTCGCAGTATTTCTGTACGCCGACGGTTTCCAAGCCGCCTACCAGCAAATCGACCCCTTCTGGCTGCCCGTCGCCACCGCGTGGGTGTTTGGCATCGGCATTGGCACGGTCGCCCGACTTGCCAGCGACGTGCCGGGGGCGCTGTTGCAGGCGAAGGGGTGGATGGCGTTCGACAACCTGCTGTTGATCGCCGCCGAGGTGACTTGGGTGACGATCGCCTGGAACGACGCGTCGCACACGCGCGCAAGCCTGCGCAACGGCGTCTTCGCGGTCGGTTCCGGCTATGCGATCAGTGGCATCCTGCTGTTCCTCTCGCGATACGCCGCCGCAGCCATCGCCAACGGCCTGTGGCCCCGCCGCGCCCCCGTCTCGCTGGCGACGATGAAGCCACTGCTCCTCTTCGGCGGCGCCGTCACGCTGGCCCAACTGGCGGACTTCCTCTACGCCCCGATCGACTTCATCCTGATCAACCGCCTGCTCGACCCCACCGCCGCCGCCGCTTACTTGCCGGCCATTCAGATCGACGCCGGCCTGCTCCTGCTGGTGACCGGCATGGCCGCCGTGCTGTTGCCGCGGGCGGCACTGGCGCATGCCGGCAACGATGCGACGCTGCTGCGCACCTACTACATCCGCGGCACACTGGCGAGCACGCTTGTGCTGATCGTCGCCGCCGCGCTCGTCTGGGCCTTATCACCGACGATCTTCCGCCTCTGGCTTGGCGACGACGCGCCCGCCACCCGCGCCATCCTCCCCCTGCTGCTCATCCACACCGTCGCCGGCGGCAGCAGTGCCGTCGGCCGGGCGATCCTGCTCGGTATGGGCCGCGTCAAAGCCTTCACGATCGCCGCCCTGCTCGCGGGCGTTGTGAACGTGGTCCTGAGCTACTGCTTCGTGCGTTACCTGAACCTGGGTTTGCACGGCATCGTCCTGGGCACGATCATTGCCGTCGTCGGCCGTTGTCTGATCTGGCAGCCGTGGTACGTGATGCGCTGCCTGCGCCGCTAACGAGGGGAACCCATGATAACCGAGCCGATCGACCTCCCCCTGCTCTGCGGCCGCTGCCGCTACGACCTGCGCGCCACCCCCGGCAGCCGCTGCCCCGAATGCGGGCAGATATTCGATCCGAACATCCTGATCGACCGCCTGATCCCTTGGGAAGCCCCCGCCCTCTCCAGCCCGGTGCGGGCCTACTGGCGGACCGTCTGGATCGTGTCGTTCCAACCGAACCAACTGACGACCTACCTCGATCTGCCCGTCTCCATGTCCCGCGCCCGATCGTTCGCGATCATCACTTGGCTGCTGGGCGGCAGCCTGCTGGCGCTGGTGGCGCTGGCGTGGGCGGAGAACGCGGGGGATCTCGATCGCTTTCTGCGTAATTCGGATCTGCGCGACGATTTGGAAGTTCTCTTACTGAACCGCTGGTCGTTCTGGCTTGCCACCGGTGGCGCGATGCTGGGATTGCTCCTAGGCATCCTCGCCACGCGCTCGTTCTACTTCGATCTGCGCGACCCCGTCCGCCATGCCCGCGCGACCGCGTTGTCGCTCTACACCTGCGCCCCGCTCGCGTGGCTGCCGGTGATTGCCGCCGTTAGTTTCGTGGTCGCATTGGGCATCTCGGGCTGGACGAACTCGCGCTTCGATACGTGGGAGATCGTCCTCCTCTCCATCAGCCTGTCCTTGGCCGGCGGCACCGTTCTGCTGTGGTGGTCGCGCGCGGCGACGTGCGCCGGCCTCCTGCTCAACGCCGGCCCCGGCCGCCTGTTGCTGACGACGATCCTCCTGCCCACCATGTGGATCGGCTGCACGCTCATCGGCGCCTTCACGCTCTGGGCCGGCGTGCAACTCGCGTGGCTGATGTGGGCGGCAAGCTAAAGCACGGCCGCGTTTCCCGTGGCATGGGCGTCTTGCCCATGCCTGTGGACTGGAACGAGAAATCCGATTGATTGCCTGCCGCGCTGACCAAGCCGTTGATCTTAATTTCACCTTCCGGCCTCACCACGAGCATGGGCGAGACGCCCATGCCACGGCCGGACCGGACCCTGTTTGCGCGACCTTACCGCTACCGCCCCGGCAACGCGGGCTGGGTCGTCGCTGGTGGCACATCGATCATGTAGACGAAGTCCGGTGCATCCAGCCGCGCGTGATACGACGCATCCGGCTTCAGCAGGCCCAACGCCGTCTCATCCGCCCCATTCGGGCCCACCGAATAAACGAACGGCTGCGTGGTCGGCCCGGAATACCGGATCGCCCCGCCCGCCGGGTCCAGGGCATCGATCGGCACGGCCGGCAGGTAGTCGGGTATCAACGCTTCCAACGATTCTGGCAACGCGCCGGCGTGATCGTATCGGTAAAGCCGGAGCGCCAGCTGCGCGCTCAACAGGCCGCGAGAGCTATCACCCATCACCGCGGCGTGGCGCACGAACTGAAGCCAATTGTTGAGAGTCGACGTGGGGAAATTTTCGATCTGCGCGATCGGTGGCCACCACACTCGCGACGGTGCTCCCGCCAGCCCCGCCGGCTTGATGACGACCGGCACCGGCAATGGCCCGGGGCGGTCGAGCATCTCAAAGATGATCTGCGTCATCTCGATCCCGCGGACTTTCCGCCCCTGCCACACCGGCCGCGTCAGGAAGGTTGACGCCGGCCCCATGGGGTCGGGCCCCGGCCACCCCGCGTTCGGTTCCTTCTCCTTCAACGAGTCCATGTGACGGATCAAGCTCTTTCGGTATTGAGTGCGATCACTTTCAACCGTCAGTAGCGAGCGCTGGATCGTCCGCAGCACGTCGGCGAGCGCATCCCCCTCCGCCGTTCGCTTCGCCGGCAATTGGAAGGACGGAACAGACGCGATGAAACGCTCGGCGATCTGCATCGAGTACTGCGCCGCATACCCACTCCGGTCCGAGGTATCGGAACGGAACGCGCGGGCCAAGAACAACAGGTTCAACGCGTCTTGCCGGGCTCTCGCATCATCCCCCTTCGCCACGGCGTCTGCGGCGGCATAGCGGAGCAGGTACGCCAAGTTGTATACGTCAACGAACGCCTGCCCCGGCTCTGGTTGATACACGCTCTCCACCGGCCATTGCAGTGCCGGGCGCGTGGTCGCTTGTCGAAGTAAGCGCAACGGGGCCTCGTTCGCGTTGAGGTGCCGGCGGATATGATCCAGCTGATCCGCTGACAATGTGGGGTTCCCACTATTGTAGAAGTCGGGAGAATTCGCGAAGACGCCGCTGAACGCCTTCAAATCCAGGACCTTCCCCGCCTCGATCAGCAGCGTGGCCGCGTTGTCCTCAGGGGGAACTGGTTCGGCAACTTCCACCGCCACCGCGCCGCGCGGCGGCAGCGCCGCCCTTGCCTGCTGCAACCGATGCTCCGCCCGCGCGTCCCACGCCATCCACGCCGCAACGATGCCCAGCGGCACCAGCAGCGCGATCGGCGCGACCCACCGGGCCGCGCGGAACGGCCGCAGCACCGGATCCCCATTCAACCGCGCCGCCACGCGCGGCGGCGTCGCCTTCTTGAACAGTTCCATACGCTCGCTCCCGTCCCACGCCGCGCCACCACCCCTGCCCGCCTTCGCCTTAGCATACCGCGAGGCGCCCGCCGCCGTGAGCAACGAATGCCCGGTAATCGCCGCCGCCCGCACGGGCTGGTGCCCCAACCTGTGCCGAGTACAATCGCACGCGGTACGTCTCGAGAACCGAAGCAGGACCGACATGCCGGACATGGGCAACGCCATTCCGCTGCAGTACGAGGCCGCTCGTCGCAGGCGGGTTCGTCTGACGCCGGTGCTGGTTGGCGCGGCGCACTTTGCCGTTGCGTTTCCGCTGTGGGTGTGGTGCATCAACCGGTCGATGGATCGCATCGCCGATGCCGTCGCGGCACAATTTTCGCGCTCGCCTTATACCCCGCCCGCCACGCCTTTTCTGGAGCAGGCGGGCCAGTGGATGATCGATCTGCTGATGTTGCCCGTCAGCGAACTCTGGTGGCCGGACGGCACCCCACCGTTCGCCTTCGTGCTCGCCAACAGCCTCGCGTGGGGCCTGACCTGCTGGTTGATCCTCACCCTACGGACCCGCGGGCGTCCGGCGTAGCTCCCGGCGCAGGGTCGAACCGCGCGGATGTCGAGAACAAGTCCTAAACCGTCAAATGGTCCATGCCCCATGCACACCTTCACCACCGCCCGCCACATCCCCGCCACCGTCGACCGGGTCTTCGCGGCCATCGCCGATCCCGCACGGCTGGCACGCTGGTGGGGCCCTGCCGGGTTTACCAACACGTTCGAGGTCTGCGAGTTCCGCGCCGGCGGGCGGTGGGCGTTCGTCATGCATGGGCCGGACGGGCGCAGCTATCCGAACGAGAACCGCTTTGCCGACGTCGAACCGCCAAGCCGGGTCGTCATCGAGCACGTCTTGCAGCCGCGGTTTCGGTTGACGATCGGGTTGACCGCCGACGCGGGCGGCACCGCCGTCGCGTGGGCCCAGACGCTGGAGGACGCCGACCTCGCCCGCAAGCTCGAACCCATCATCGTCCCCGCCAACGAGCAGAACCTCGACCGCCTCTCCGCCGAGGTGCTGCGAGATGCGAGTGGCACCTGAATCGTGCGGCACCGCCCGCTCGCGGCACTTCATCCCGCCCTACGGACGGCTTGCAAGACCGTAGAAGACATAGCCCACGAACGAGCACGAAGGAACACGAAGGAACACGAATGGGAGACAAGCGCATCGCGTTCAACTCGCGTTCTTCGTGCTGATTCGTGCCAATTCGTGGGCAGGCCCCGTGCTTGATGCGCAACGTTCACCAGCGGGCCCGCACGACTCCAAACGAAACCGCGGCGCGCCACACAGGCCGCGCCGCGTCTCTTCTATTCACTTCAGCCTTCACCCTTCACCCTTCACCCTTCCCGGCCTCACGCCGCCATCTTCGGCGTCGGGCCGCTCTGGCCGTCGCGGATGGAATCGGCCGCTGCCGTCGTCGCCGCCGGGTGGCTACCGGTCATGCCGAAGTTCACGTTGAACTGCGCCGACGCCCCCACCGCCGTCGACCGCACGCCCTGCACCCGGTACGTCAACTGCGACGTCCCCGCCGGCACGGTCGGGTCGACGAACCGCTTGCCCCCCACCCCGCCGATGTACTCGAACTCGCCCGACGAGCCGATCTTGCGATCGACCCGGTACATCGTCCCGCTCGCCCCCGGGTTGCGGCACTTCCAGCTCAACTCCAGCGACCCGTCCGCCCCCAGCGACACCTTGAAGTTCGACGGCGTCCCCGGCGTCGCCCCGGGCCGCGCCACGCGCCGCACCGTCAACCCCAGCTGCGCCCGCTGGGCATCCGTCGTCGCCGGGTGCTTTTGGATGATGCCCGCGAGCTGACGGATCATCGCGATCATCTGACCCTTGGTCGTCCGTTTGAGTTCGACGCTCGGCCGCGTGCGCGTCGCCGGGTCGTTCGCCAGCCCGTACGCGCTCACAAATGCATCCACCGCCACCTGCAGCGCCGCCTGCTGCGCGCTGACGAGGCCGACGTGATCAACGCCGATCACGCCGACGTTGGCCAGGAAGTCGGTCGACCAGGTGACGAGCATCGGCTCGCGGATCGGGAGGAAATCGGACATCGGCTTGTTCCGTGCGTTGATGAAATCCGTTCGCGACGGCCACCGGCCGCGCCCGTCGCGCGACCACCGCCATCCCCCTTCCCATCGGCCCGGCCCCGCCCCGACCTTGCAAGATCGCCACAAAATCCCGCCCCCCGCCCCACATCCCATAATACCCCTCCCCCGCCCCTGCCACGGCAGGAATCGATCCACCCTTCCCCGCCCCGCCTCAACCCTGCCCAGCAATGCGCCGCCCATTCCCCGGCATGCGCCACACATTCCTCGGCATGCGCCACACATTCCTCGGCATGCGCCGCACATTCCCCGGCATGCGCCGCACATTCCTCGGCATGCGCGGCAACGGCGGGGAAAAGCCGGGTGCCACGGGTCGTACTCGCCCCGTGCCTCGGATAACATGACCCGCACGGTTGGCTTACCGCCCGTGGCACCCGGCTCCTAGCGGCCCAGCAAAACTGGTTTTTGGCGCGAGGTAATACCGGTTATGCGGCACGCTGTTTTTCTTCCATGCCTGATCGCAGTGTTGCTCGGCGTTGGAAGCGCGTGTACCACCGGACGCGGCGGGGCTGCTTCTCAGAAAACACCGGTCCTAGGTGACATTGTCGGATCCGTGAGATTGCACGAGGACGCCGGGCCCGCGACAACGACGACGGTGCAGATCGTCGTGATGCTATACAACCACAACGAGCGGTCCGCCCGCCGCATGTTGGAGAACGTCGGCACCTTGTCCAAACCCTTCTCTCTCTCGGTCCGGTGGCCGGACTCAAAGGGGAGCCCCCGCAATTCCGTGGAAGTTCAGGCGTTTGGGTACGAGGCGGGCCAGCTGTCGTACATCTCCGATTCCCAACGGTACACGACGCGCGATTCGCTGAGGCATCGACCGCTGGAGTTCGTGTTGGCGCCTGTCCGAGAGTAGCTCGGCCGGGTGAGGAAAAGGGGACATCCAGGGTGAGGAAAAGGGGACATCCAGAATATCCACGCCCGACCGTTGACGGCCCAACACCGCCGGGTGCCACGGGTCGTACTCGCCCCGTGCCGTCGGATAGGATGACCCGCACGGGCGGCGTACCGCCCGTGGCACCCGACACGGAGAAGCATGAACCGAAGATTGATTTTGACTCTCTCTGCGCTCGTGTTCGGCTACATCGCCCTCTACTACTTCGGGATGTGCTTTCAGAGTGTCGATTACCACGACGGCCGATACCACGATATCCCGCGAGGACGTTATGCTTTGTCAGCGGCCATCGCCTCGGTGCTCACCGCCGTCTGCTGGCGCGCTCGTGGTGGGCCCCGGCCAACCGGGGGCGAGGAAAAGGGGGCATCCGGAACATCCGCGCCCGACCGTTGACGGCCCAACACCGCCCGCGGATATTTTGGATGTCCCTTTTCTTTTCGAAGGCGAGAGCCGAAAGGGTGCTGAAGCTATGTAGGGTCCGCCGGTACTCCTGCGGACCGTTTCGGTTTACGATGAGCGGCGATGGTCCGCAGGAGTACCAGCGGACCCTACGAAACTGACAATGATGGATGAAAAGCCAGTACAGCCGCTTGATTACCGTGCGCCAGAAGCGCACGCGGGGGCGAGTGGTGCTGGGTGCATGTCGGTCATCGTTGGGCTATTTGGTCTGCCCTTTCTGATACATGGCATCGTCGCGCTCGCCGAGGTCCGGAAAGGGATCGGGCGGTTTTTCAGGTCGGACGAATCGGGCATCGCGTTGTTTGGCTTGCCGATCGGGCTGATCTGTTCATACGCCGCGATCCGCTGGTGGCGCAGACGGGCGAGATAGGCCGGGTTACCTGCCATCGGTTATGCTCAACCCGTGTCCGCCGGGGGTGCCACGATCCGGTACACCGGGTCGTGCTATCGAACGGCACGCCCCTGGCAACGCGACCTGGCGAGGAAAAGCTATGTAGGATCCGCCGGTACTCCTGCGGACCGATTCGGTTTACGATGAGCGGCGATGGTCCGCAGGAGTACCAGCGGACCCTACGAAACTGAGGCATCGATCGCCCCAACCCCAGCCCGCCCAAGCCGTTGCCGCCCCGCGGCGCATTCGCCCCCGCCCCAGCCGACGGCCCCGCCGCGCCGATCATCATGCCGCAACCGCGCCGCCCGCACGATAGCATCCCGCCCACCGCAGCCTGCCACCGCCCGTAACCTCCCGCTTGACCACCAATTACCGCGTGCGCCTAATAGGCGACAGCAGCACGATGATCGGCGCGCGCCGGTCAGGTCAATCACTAGTTATCCATCGGGGGAAGACGATGCGAGCAGATCAGATCAGCTGGGTAAACGATGGATTTCTTGGATATCTTCAGGCGAGCGAGCCTGTACACGTTCCGCTCTTCTCAGCCTCTCTGGAGGTTCGGGTGAATGCTGAACAGGGAGCAACATCACCCACCGCCAGCCAGCTAGGAGCGCTACAACAGTTTTTGGAGTTACCGTCATCGCAACGTGATGCGTTGACGCATGAACTAGTGTTGGTCTGTCACGAAGTGTGCGCGCAGCGGCGAATTGATGGACAAGATCTACCGATTCGTTTGGCACGCAGAGCGGATGTATGGTCGTACGTAGGTTTTTCAACGATCACGTTGCCAGCACACGGTGCGACGCGGGATCGTTATGTGTTTGTCGCCGGTGGCTGCGACTGGGATGAAGAACACGGCATCGAGTTGCTATTCAAGAACGGGCGACTGTTCAAACTGAGTGCACAAGATGGGCTCGCGACAAACGAAGCTTGGTACGCACGTTACATCGAGGAATGACGGCGGACGGCCGATGGATAACCCGCCGATGCAGTGGACCGAGCCGGCGGGTAAGCTTCTTGTGGTTCGAGAGTCGGCACTGTGCCGGCTCGGCCGCTGATCGGCATTACGTTATACGACGGAGAGAATGCCCGAGCCGATCTACATCATTCGCGAGAGGAACGTCCATGAGGACTCTGACCTGATCGCACCGACGACGATCTGGGCGTGCGTCGGGAACAGCGACACCTACGAGGAGACCGGCTCCAAGATCGCAGGTCCGATTCCCGTTCTCTTTGCCAACCGAATGATCGAGGGCCTACGGACGTTCTTGGAGCAACTCGGCCACACGGTGGTCGTCGAAAATGCGATCGACGACTGACGGGGGCGCGGCCGTCGTATAACCTGCCAATGCACCGGACCGGCCGGGAAGGTACACTTTAGTTCGCGAGCCGGTCGTAGGCCGGCCGCTGATCGGCACTACGTTATGTCAGCCGATCAGGTAGCAGCCACGCGACCCGCCCGCCGCCCCATCCCGCAAAATTGACACGATTTTCCCGCATTTCTATACTGCCCCGCTCATTCGCGGCCAGTGCCGGGCTATTTGGTCCGGAAAACACACGGTTTTACTGGATCAGGCGTGGACGGTGACCCGTTCCGCGCCGGTCCGCCGGCTGGTGAGCAGCGAAGCACACAACCCCACCCGATTCAAACGGGATCTCAGGAGACAGTCGTATGTTCAAGCAGGTGAAAAAGGTTTCGAAGGGCGCGGCCAAGGGCGGCGCAGGCAAGGCGGCCAAGGGCGTCAAGCGCGTTTACTTCTTCGGCAACGGCAAGGCCGAGGGCAACGCGAACATGAAGGACCTGCTGGGCGGCAAGGGCGCCAACCTGGCCGACATGACCCTGGTGCCGCTGCCCGTGCCCCCGGGCTTCACGATCACCACCGATTCCTGCGGCGACTACAACGACGGCGGGGGCAAGATGCCCGCCGGGCTCATGGAAGAGGTTCGGGCCAACATCAGCAAGGTCGAAAAGGCCGTCGGCAAGCGCTTCGGTGACGCGCGCAACCCGCTGCTGGTGGCGGCCCGCTCGGGCGCCAAGATGAGCATGCCGGGCATGATGGACACCGTGCTGAACATCGGCCTGAACGACGCCGCCGTCGAAGGCCTGGCCGCGTTGTCCAACAACCCCCGCTTCGCCTACGACAGCTATCGCCGGTTGATCAACATGTTCGGCGACACCGTGATGGGCGTCGACCACCACCACTTCGAGCACGAGCTGACCGAAGTGAAGAAGGCCAAGGGCGTCGAGCTCGACACCGACCTGGACGCCGCCGGCCTGAAGGAAGTCGTCGCGCGTTATAAGGCCGTTTATAAGCAGCACGTCGGCAGCGACTTCCCGAGCGACCCCTACGAGCAGCTGGAAGCGGCCATCGAGGCCGTGTTCAAGAGCTGGATGGGCGACCGGGCGATCAAGTATCGCCAGATCAACGACATCCGCGGCCTGCGTGGCACGGCGGTGAACGTGCAGGCGATGGTCTTCGGCAACATGGGCGACGACTGCGCCACCGGCGTGGCCTTCACCCGCGACCCCGCGACCGGTGAGAACATCTTCTACGGCGAGTTCCTGGTGAACGCGCAGGGCGAAGACGTGGTCGCCGGCATCCGCACGCCGCTGGAATGCAACAGCGAGATGGGCAAGTGGAGCACCAAGAGCTGGAAGGAACTGCTGGCGGTCAAGAAGACGCTGGAGGCCCGCTATAAGGACGTGCAGGACTTCGAGTTCACGATTGAAAAGGGCAAGCTGTACATGCTGCAGACCCGCAACGGCAAGCGCACCGCGCAGGCCGCTGTGAAGATCGCCGCCGACATGGTGCGCGAGCGCCTGATCGACGAGAAGACCGCCATCCTGCGCGTCGAGCCAGCATCGCTCGACCAGCTGCTGCACCCCGGCTTCGATCCTAAGGCCAAGCGCGAGGTGATCGCCAAGGGCCTGCCCGCCGGCCCCGGCGCGGCGGTCGGCAAGATCGCGTTCACGGCTGAGGAAGCTGAAGAGCGCGTTCATAACGGTGAGAAGATCATCCTGGTCCGCCGCGAGACCGAGCCGGCGGACATCGGTGGCATGCACGTCTCCGAAGGCATCCTGACGAGCACGGGCGGCATGACGTCGCACGCCGCCGTCGTCGCCCGCGGCATGGGCACGCCCTGCGTCGCCGGCGCCGGCGCGCTCGAGATCGACGCGAAGAAGCGGACGATGACCGTGGGCGGCAAGAGCTACGGGCCGAACGACTACATCAGCCTGGACGGCAGCACCGGCGAGGTGATGGCCGGCCAGATGCCGACCGTGAAGGCCGAGCTGGCCGGGCCGTTCCTGCAGATCATGAAGTGGGCGGACAAGTACCGCACGCTGAAGGTCCGCACGAACGCCGACACCCCCGAAGACGCCGCCGTCGCCCGCAACTTCGGCGCCGAAGGCATCGGCCTGTGCCGTACCGAGCACATGTTCTTCGATCCCGAGCGCATCCAGAGCATGCGCGAGATGATCCTGGCGCAGAAGGAAGACGTGAACGCCCGCAAGAAGGCGCTCGCCAAGCTGCTGCCCCACCAGCGCGCCGACTTCATCGGCATCTTCAAGGCCATGAACGGCCTGCCGGTGACCGTGCGTCTGCTGGACCCGCCGCTGCACGAGTTCCTGCCCCACAACGAGAAGGACCAGCAGGCGCTGGCCCAGTCGCTGGGCCTGTCGTTCGAGCAGGTGAAGAACCGCGTCGGCCAGCTGCACGAGAGCAACCCGATGCTGGGTCACCGCGGCGACCGCCTGGCGATCACGTACCCGGAAATCCTGGAGATGCAGGTGCGGGCGATCATCGAGGCGGCCATCGAGGTGAAGAAGGCCGGCGTGAAGGTGCTGCCGGAGATCATGATCCCGCTGGCCGGCACCAAGGCCGAGCTGGACTACCTGAAGAAGATCACGGTCGCCACGGCCGACGCGGTCTTCAAGGAGAAGAAGACGAAGGTCGCCTACCTGTACGGCACGATGATCGAGGTGCCCCGCGCCGCGATCACCGCCGACGAGCTGGCCGAGCCGGCCGAGTTCTTCAGCTTCGGCACCAACGACCTGACGCAGATGACGTTCGGCTACAGCCGCGACGACGCCGGCGTCTTCCTGCCCGACTACATCGAGAAGGAAATCCTGGAGCGCGACCCGTTCCAGAGCCTGGACATCGGTGGCGTCGGCAAGCTGGTCTCCATGGCCGTGAAGCTCGGCCGCCAGACCAAGCCCGACCTCAAGTGCGGCATCTGCGGTGAGCACGGGGGTGACCCGAAGAGCGTCGAGTTCTGCCACACGGTTGGTTTGAACTACGTCAGCTGCAGCCCCTTCCGCGTGCCGATCGCACGCCTGGCAGCGGCCCACGCGGCGCTGAAGGAAGCGCCGGTGAAGGGCGCGAAAAAGAAGAAGTAAGCAGAACGCTTCTTCAACGTTGTCTAACAACAAACGGGCCTGGTCGCTTTGGCGACCGGGCCCGTTCCTTTTTGCGCTTCTTGGGTCGATCATTCGTCAAATTGCGCTGCGAAGTTCAGACCCTCAGTAGTGATAAGAAGACGAACGCGACTGCCTGGTCGTGGCATGGGCGTCCCGCCCATGCGTGTGGACTGGAACGACTGATTTGATTGGCTGGCTACCGCGCCGACCAAGCCGTTGAAACAAATTTTGTGCTACGGCCTCTCGACATGCATGGGCGAGACGCCCATGCCACGATTGAAGCGGACGCTGTGCCGTTCTTGAACACCCTCAGGTAGAATGTCGTCCACCATGCTGTCGCGCATCATGTACATCGAACGCAAGGCCGGGGAGATCAGTGGCGACGCGCGCATCGGTCGCGTCTCGTATTCCAAGTCGCGCAAGAGGCTCTACTACAACGGGCAGACCTTCCAAACGTTGCGCGGATCCGGATTCAAGGCGAACTACTTCGATGTGGACACCGGCGACGAATACTGGATCTCCGGCTGCAAGAAGCGCGGGGGCGACCGGCTCTATCCCGGGCTGATCACGATCGACGACGACGTGCGCGATGCGTACTGGCTGACGATTCGTGAACAACCCGAAAGAGTGGGGAAGTCGGTCATCCGGTGCGCAGGCAAGTATGCCGTTTAGCAGATGGAACGGCGCAACTCCGGAGTGTATCTACTCCCCCGCGTGTTGCTCCAACTGTCATCCCGAGCGGAGCGGTAGCGACTCGAGGGATCTCCCACGGGCATGAATCGCTCGTCGTACGAGATCCCTCAGGTCGCTACCGCTCCCTTCGGGATGACATGGGGTGGAAGAGGTGCCGAAGAACCGTAGACGGCCGTAGGCCTGTACGCTGGCTTCAGGGCATGCTCAGACGTGCTTCCCACAGCCCTCAGCCCTCTCAAGCAACAGCGTTCGCTCGCGGGAATTCCGTGTGAGCCCAGCCGCACGTTCGAACTCGGCACGCGCCTCGGCCCAACGGCCCAACTTCGTCAGCAGATCCCCCCGAACGCTTGGCAGCAGGTGATACCCCTTCAGCGATGGCTCGTTCATCAGCGCATCGACGATCGTCAAGCCCGCTTCCGGGCCGAAGGCCATCGACATCGCGACGGCGCGGTTCAGTTCCACCACGGGCGATGGCGCAACCTGCGCCAGTTCCGCGTACAGCTGCGCAATCTGCCGCCAGTCAGTGTTGGCCGCGACGCGGGCGCGGGCATGGCAGGCGGCGATGGCGGCCTGCAGGGTGTAGGGGCCGCGCGAGGCGTTCAGTCGCTCGGCCCGGGATAGCGCCGTCAGGCCGCGGCGGATGAGCAGCTGGTCCCATTGGGCGCGGTCCTGGTTGAGCAGCAGCACCGGCTCGCCCGTTGCGCTCACGCGCGTCTTGGCGCGCGACGCTTGGATCTCCATCAGGGCCGCCAGGCCGTGTACGTCCGGTTCATCGGGCATCAGGCCCTGCAGGATGCGCCCCAGCCGCAAGGCCTCGTCGCACAACGCAGGACGCAGCCAATCATCGCCGGCGGTGGCGGTGTAGCCTTCGTTGAAGATCAGGTAGATGACCTCCAGCACCGACGCCAGCCGCGCCGCCAGTTGGTCGCCGCGTGGGACCTCGAAGGGGACTTGTTTGTCGGTCAGCGTGCGTTTGGCGCGAACGATGCGCTGGGCGATCGTGGGCTCGGGCACGAGAAATGCTCGGGCGATCTCGTCGGTCGTCAGCCCGCCGAGCAATCGGAGCGACAGTGCGACGCGGGCTTCAGTTGATAGAACGGGATGGCACGCGGTGAAGACGAGCCGCAGCAGATCGTCGCCGACGGGATCGTCCAGTTTTGCATCCAGGTCGGGAGCGGCCGACGCGCCTCGTTCGTTCTCGATCGTGCGGGCGATCTCGTCCTGCTTGCGGTCGAAGCGTTTATCGCGGCGCACGCGGTCGATCGCGCGATGCTTGGCGGTGGCCATCAGCCACGCCCCGGGGTTCTGCGGCAGGCCCGCGGCCGGCCATTGTTCCAAAGCGGCCACAAACGCATCCTGCGCCAGTTCCTCGGCCACGCCCACGTCGCGCACGAGGCGTGCCAGGCCCGCGATGAGCTTGGCCGACTCGATGCGCCAGATCGCGTTGATCGTACGATGGGTGTCGGAAGGCATGGCCGCCGGCCATCACACCATCGGCCGATCGGCGATGCAAGCGATTAAGGCGCGCTTCACCGTCCCATCAATGCCCGGCCGTTGGAGCATCGAACACTTCCGTGATGTCGCACTCGCCGCTGCCGGCGATCTCCAGGAAACGGCCCGCGATCGCGACCGCCTCGGCCTTGGAACCGACGTTCACGATCGCGAAGCCGGCCACCATCTCCTTGGCCTCGGCGAACGGACCATCGGTGATGTTGACCTTGCCGCCCGTCAGGCGCAACCGCGCCCCCGTGTCGGGCGGCAGCAGCGCTTCGCTGGCGACCACGGTGCCCTTGGCTTTCAGTTCACCCATCAGCTTCGCCATCTCCGGCAGGTTTTCCTTGCACGCGGAAGTGCCGGGTTGGACGGGTTCGTCCGACTTAAACATCAACATGAACTTCATCGCTTGCGTTCCTTCGTTAGTTCAGGGCGGCCGTCTCCAGTGTCGCGGTGGAACGCGTTTCCGCCAGCGTCTTCATCGTCTCCAGGCCGCGCTGGAAGTCGTCGCCGACGCACTTGTCCATGTTCATGAACAGGCCGATGATGCTGCAGACGAAGTTGTTTCGCCCCTCCATTGCCCACGTCACGCGCGTGCCGTCGGCGAGCGGCTCGAACGTGAAGGTGGCGAGGTTGACCGCTTTGAACGGCTTGAAGAACTCCAGCCGAATCTCGATTTGCAGTGGCCAACGGGCCTTCTCGATCGTCATCTGCCCCTGTCCCACCTGTCCCTTGCCGGTCCACGCGTAGGTCGCGCCGACGCCATCGGCGGGCCCGCCATACGTGCGTTGCATGTTCGGGTCCAACTTTTCGAATGGCGACCACTGCCGCCAAGCCCGAAAGTCGTTCACAAGCGCGAACGCGTTCTCCGCCGGCGCGTCGATCTTCACCGATCGCGAAATGCGAAATTCCTTCGGCTTGCGGGCGACCACAATCGCCAGCACCGCCACCACCACCGCAACCCCAATTCCAATGTAGATCAGCAGCATAGTACCCATCCCTTTCCCAATCGATTTCCACCCATCGCAGTCGGCAGGTGTCCGCTACTTGTTGGCGATCTGCGCCCGCAGCCGGTCCTCCTGCTCGCGCAGTTCGGGCGTAAACTCGGCACCGAAATCTTCCGCCTCGAACACCTGGCGGATCTCAATTTCCGACTCCCCCGGCATCGGATTGGGGCAGCGCTTTACCCACTCGATCGCCTCCTCCTTCGACTTCACCTGCCACAGCCAGAAGCCTGCGATCAGTTCCTTCGTTTCGGTGAACGGGCCGTCGATGACGGATCGTTGCTCGCCCTTGAACCGCACGCGGGCGCCCTTGGAACTGGGGTGAAGCCCCTCGCCGGCCAGCATGATGCCGGCCTTCACCAGTTCCTCGTTGAACTTGCCCATTTCGGTCATCAGCTTTTCGTCGGGCATCACGCCGGCCTCGGAATTTGCATCAGCCTTGATCAGGATCATGAATCGCATGGTCTATCTCCAGTTTTGGGGAACTCGGGGGCTGGCCGTCCGACCACTTGGTCCGATGCGGCTGGCCCTTCTACTTACACGTCGAACGATGAATCGGAAAATCGACACGCTACGAGAAATTTTCCTGCCATGCCGTAACCAGAGGATCGAAAGCCACTTAACGCTCCACAATCAGCGTTCCGCGGAATCCGGCGATGCGTTAACAATGAAAACGTCGTCTCGTAACGGGAAAGCAGGTGTCTGCATGGAAAGCATCATCCGGTTCGTCGGACCGAACCGCGCGTTGGAACTGTTCGGCGTCAAGCTGGTCGGTATCAACGCCGACAACGGGAAGAAGTTCCTGTTCACGCTCGTGCTGGTCGTCCTGCTGCTGCTCATCAGTAGGCTGCTGCGCAACTTTGCCCGCGGCGTGACGCAGGCCGGTGAACGGACCGCGTTCTGGGTTCGCCAGGGCATCCACATCTGCACGGCGATCGTGATGATCGTCGGCGTGGCGTCGATCTGGTTCGACGAGCCCACCCGCCTTACGACCGCCATGGGTCTGGTCACTGCCGGCTTGGCCTTTGCCTTGCAGCGAGTGGTGACGGCACTGGCGGGTTACGTCCTGATCATGCGCGGCAGCGTGTTCAACGTCGGGGATCGCATCGTGATGGGCGGCGTGCGCGGCGACGTGATCGCGCTGGGCTTCATGCAGACCACCATCATGGAGATGGGCCAGCCCCCGCCGGTGCAGAGCGCGCCGCCGGCGATGTGGGTGAAGGCCCGGCAGTACACCGGGCGCATCGTCACGGTTTCGAACGCCAAGGTCTTCGACGAGCCGATCTACAACTTCACGCGCGAGTTTCCGTACGTCTGGGAAGAGATGAGCTTCCCGATCGCCTACAAGGACGACCGCGCCACCGTCGAGCGCATCCTGCTTGATGTCGCCGCAAAACACACCGTGAAGGTCGCCGACCTCGGCGAGCCGGAACTGCAGGAACTGGAACGGCGGTACGCGGTGAAGCGTTCGTCGATGGCGCCGCGCGTCTACATGCGCATGACCGACAACTGGGTCGACCTGACGCTGCGCTTCATCGCCAACGACCATGGCGTGCGCGACCTGAAGGACGCCATGACGCGCGACATCCTACAAGCGCTGGATGCCGCCAACATCGGCATCGCCTCGGCAACGTTCGAGATCGTGGGCCTGCCGCGGCTGCAAATGGAACGGGCGCGGTCGCAATAGCAGGCCGGGCTCCGGGTGCCTCCGTGCGACCCCCCGCTACGCCTGCCCCTCTTCCCCCGGCCGCCCCAGCGCCGCGGTGGCGGCGGCCCAACGGCGGTTCAGGTCGGTGAGGTCGGACGGTTCGGTGAACTTCGTTTCTCCCTCGCGGTGGATCATCTCGGCGTGGCGCAACAGCACGGCACGCTCCTCGAGCCCCGTCAGTTGCTCGGCGGCCTCGGTGATCACCTCCAGCAGCCGCAGTGTCACCGGCACGCTCGTTCGACCGTACTGGCGGATCTGGTTGAACGCCATGTCGACCAGGCCGTCGAACGTCGTCACCGGCGCCACGATACGCAGGATGCCCTTGGCATCGTAACGCAGCGGCCCCGGCAAGCCGTGCTGCCCGACGCGGCAGATGGCCGACCCCAGCGCATCAATGCAGTTGATGGCCGTGAACGGGTCGTTGATGCCCGGCGAGAGCGCCCGCACGGCGATCTCCACGATCTGCCGCACGCCGTACTCGATGTCCTGTTCGGGCGTGCTGTGGCGACCACAGATGAACGCGTTGCGCAGGCGATCCTGCACCGCCTCGGTGCACCGCTCGGCGGGCCAGACGATCAGCATCGCGTTGCACTCGATAACGTAGTTGCCCGGGCGGCACTTCAGCTCCAGCGTGAGGCCCAGTTCGGTCGCCGCGTGTAGCAGTCCGTCGTAATCGACCGCCTGCACGTACCCGCTGACGTGCGAGACGATGGGTTTAGCGGTCGCATGAAAGTCACTGGGGCGCGTGTCGTGACCGGGCGCCATCGCGACGGCCCCAGCGACGCCCATCTCGTCACCCAGCCGTGCGACGACCGCCTCCAGTTCAGCGCGGGTCTGCGCGACGACCATCGGCGCCTGCAGCGACACCGAGACGTGGTGGATGAAGTAGACCAGCACGCCGATGCTCAGCACCGCCAGCAGCACCGCCACGGTGATCGCCGCGTGCGGGATGAACGCCGAGCCATCCTCGGTATCCCGGCGAACCGTTCGCAGGATGAGCAGGCAATAGACGAACGTGGCGACGAACGTGCCCAGCACGACCTGGTTGCCCCGGTCGCGCATGAAGTTGCGCAGCAGGCGCGGCCCGAACTGGCTGGACGCCTGCGACAGCGCCGCGATGGTGATCGAAAAGACCACGCCCGCGACGGTGACGATCGACCCCGCCACCGTCGACAGGAGCGTGTTGGCCCCTTCGGCCCCCCCGCCGTACAGCCAGCCCTGCGGCTCGCGCGAGTTCAACATCGAGCGATCGACGTACAACATCGCGATCGCCCCGCCCGCCCCGGCCACGACCATCAGGGTGGGCACGAACCAGTAACTGCTCGATAAGGTCTCAATGACATGGCGGACGCGAGTGTGCATCAGTTCAGCGTCGCGAAAAGCGTCATACGTGGGAACGGAGGATTCAGCCGATAGATCGCAATAGCAGGAACAGTAAATAACGCCGCTAAGATAGGGCATTTGGGCGATCGTTTTCGCCTCGGGCCCAAAGGTCGCACGCCGTCGTGCGCGATCTGCCGCCGATCTAACGCGGTGAATACCCTTCTTTGCTCGTGCAACGAAGACGGGGGAACAACGCGGGCCTTCAGCCACTTTCGATCGTGCCCAGGTGAACGGAATCTGGCGATTGCACGCCGACAAGGCTCGAACCGCCCGAGCTGTCCGTCTGCTTCACGATGCTGAACGTGCCGTCCGTCTCCAGCACCACCGCCAGCACCTGATCCATCACGGCCACGCCCTGTGATCGCACCGCGGCGCGGATCTCGTCCTCGGTCACGCGCGTTCGCTTCATGGCGGCGTCCAGAAACTGACCCTTGTGAACGAGCAGCGTCGGTTCACCCTTCACCGCCTGCCTCACCCACTTCACGCGCACGCTGAGCCAGGTGACGGCGTACTGCATGAAGATCAGCAGCGAGAACGCCAACACGCCCTGCGCCAGCGACACGTCCTTGCTGATCAACACGCTGGCCAGCGTAGAGCCAAGCGCGATGGTGACGATGAAGTCGAACGCGTTCATCTTCGACAGCGTTCGCTTGCCCGACACGCGCAGCAGGATCACCAGGCAGATGTACGCCAGCACGCCGATCAGGCCCGTACGCAGCAAGGCCTGCCAGTTGTCGAAAAATATCCTGCTCAACGGAATCTCTCGCTTCCAGAAAAGGGCCCATTCGGCGACGCGGCGACGACGTAAGCGCGTCGCTATCCGTGCTTGACGGTTCCGCGTTTTGCTACGGCGCCGCCGCTGGATTACGGTATGCCACATGGGGATCGAAAACGGAACGGGCAAAGACGCGCCGGTGCTGGCGGTGGACCGAGCGCGAGTGCGGTTCGGCAAGCTCATGGCCGTGCGCGACGTGTCGATGTCGCTGCGCGGCGGTGACCTGCTGGGGCTGATCGGGCCCAACGGCGCGGGCAAGACCACGCTGCTGCGCGTGCTGGCGGGGCTTCAACCGCTGTCGCGCGGCATCGTGCAGGTGCTGGGCGAGCCGCTGGTCCCCGAAAATCCGAGCATCAAGCGCCACATCGGCTTCACGCCCGACACGCCGGCCGTCTACGAAGAGCTGACGGTCCGCATGTACCTGACCTTCATCGCCAAGGCCTACGACCTCACCGCCAGCGAGACGGCCGAGCGGATCGACTTCTGGCTGGAAAAGGTCTGGCTAACCGAAAAGGCGGACGCCAAGATCAAAGGCCTGTCGCGCGGCATGCGGCAGCGCATCGGCCTGGCGCGCACGCTGCTGCCCAACCCGGCGCTGGTATTGCTGGACGAACCCGCCGCCGGGCTCGACCCCGCGGGACGGGTGCAGTTTCGGCAGTTGCTGTGCGATTTGCGCGATCAGGGGAAGGCGCTGATCGTCTCCAGCCACATCTTGTCGGACATGAGCGAGTACTGCACGCACATCGGCATCATGACCGGCGGCGCGATGGTGCAGTACGGCACCGTCGCCGAGATCGCCAGCCATAGCGGCGCCGACGGCCGTTGTCGGTACACGATCGGCCTGGCCGACCCCATCGCCGGTCTGGCGGCACGATTGGCCGCGATCGAAGGTGTGGCCGACATTGAGGTCGACCGCGAGCGCGTCTCGCTTACCTACGGTAGTGACAAGCACCAAGCCGCCGCTTTGCTGGCGCAACTGATCGCCACCGGCGCGCCGGTTGCCTCGTTTACAGCCGTGGCGCCGGGGCTCGAAGAGGCGTATCTGCGGGCAGGCATTCGACAGGTGGATTGAGTCCTTCCTGCCCCTCTCCCGGTATGCCGGGAGGGGCTGGGTGAGGGTGATTCGTTCTGGCAAGAGCCATCAGCAGTTCGAAATCACCCTCACCTAACCTCTCCCGGAGTACCGGGAGAGGGACCAGACAGCAAAACGCGAGACATGACCCATGGCATCAACATTGCTCGATAACCCGATCGCCTACGCCCAGTTCAAGCTGCGCGGCGGATGGAAGAACACGTTGAGCGTGACGGCGGTGTACGCCGTGCTTCTGGTGGCGGTCGTCATCCTCACGGTTCGGTTGAACGAGCCGCGCGATACGACCTCGGTCCTCAACGGGTGGGTGACCGGCCTGCTCGTCATCGAGGCCGGCCTGCTGTTGCTGTACGGCGCGTCGCGCGTCAGCGCCGCCATCCGGCGCGACGTGACCCAGCAGATGCTCGAGTCGCACCAGCTCATGCCCGTCGGTGGCTTCACGGCCGTGGTCGGATACCTCATCGGCGCCGGAAGCCAGTCGCTGGTGATGATGCTGGCGACGATGGTCGTCGGCCTCTTCGTGGCGCGCGGCGCGGGCATCGATCCGCTTCACTTCGCGGGCGCCAACGTCGCGCTGCTGCTGTTCGCCGCCTTCGTCTGGATCGTGTCGGCCTTCTCGGCGTTTTTGATGAAGGGTGGGCTGGGGCTGTTCGTCAGCCTGATCGTGGGCGCGATGATGTTCGGCGAGAACCTGATCTCGCTGCTGCCCGGCGTGCGCGTGCTGATGTCGCCGCTGTTCATCGGCACGCTCTTCACGCCGCGCACGTCGATGGAGTTCATCCCGTGGGCGTACGGCGTGTCGGTGGTGGCGCAGGCGTTCGTCGGGTTCGTCTGCTTCATCGGCGCCGCCCGCAAGTACCGCCGGGGTGAAGACTCAGCCTTGGGCCCGATGCTCGGCCTGGCACTGGTGGCGGGCTGGGTGGCCATCTCGTCGGTCGGCATCGTCTACAACGGCGAGTTCGGCACGCCCGGCTTTCACCGCGGCACCGACATCCACGTGCAGGTGGTGGCGGCGATCGTGAGCGCGATGCTGCTGTCGGTGGTGCCGCTGGGCAGCAGCGCCTGGGCGGCGGCCGAGTATCGCCGGCACCAGTTGGAGGACGATCCGCAACCGCGTCGCCGCCCCATGCCGTTGGTGCTCGTGGCGCTGCTCGCGACGCTCTTGCTGTTACCGCTGGCTTGGGCGCGGCCCGACCTGTCAGAGGAGTCGTCGCAACGATTGTCGTCCTGGTACCAAAACACGTTCCCGCTCGATGCGACGCTGCAACCGGTGCTGGCGACGGCGCTCGTGGTCGGCGCGTTCATGATCGGCATGGCCTACCTGCTGCGCTGGAACTACCTCGCGGGCCCGCGTGCGATGGCGGTCGGCATCGTCTGGATCGCGCTGACGTGGCTGGGCCCGCTGATGGCCGACTTCATGATTCTGGAGGCCATCCAAGGCGACAACGGCGTGCGCAAGCACCCGATCGCCGCCATCAGCCCGATCGGCGCGCTGGCCCAGATCTGGGACGCCGAAACCATTCACGATTACCGGCTCGGCCTGGTTGTCCAGGTGGTGTTGAACGCGCTGCCCGTGCTGGCGTACCGATGGGCAACCCGCCGGGGCGCTGAGGGCCTACCCCCAACAGTTGCGGCTTAGTCTTCCCGTCATCCAACCCCGTTCAAAACGATCTACAGTTCACTTACGCAACAGTACACAACATTGCGAAATAGTTTTGCAGCGGCGATGAATTGGGTGTAAGTTGTAGCGTACCATCCAACCGTCGTGGCGATTTCGTTTTTCGCTGTGGCCGCGGCGGTTCCCACCTTTGGACGGAGCACCGATGACGTGTTGGCCATCTCGTTCGCGGATTCTGCGCCATTACCGCCTCGCGCGGTCGGTGGCGGTAGCCCTGCCCGCCGCCGCATTGCTGCTGAGCCCGCATGCCGCCGGTGCCGCCGAGCCGCGGTTCAAGGACCTGATGGGCCTGAACGTGATGGCCGGCGCCAACGCGTGGAGCCAAGCCTACGACCCCAACCTCTACGCGCCGGTGACGAACTGGATCCGCGATTATCACCCACTAAGCTGGGACCTTGGCAATAACAGCGCCAACGCCGCCACCGTCAACTTCCGCCGGTCGGCCAACAATGCCGATTGGGACAAGGTCTACACGCAGTGGAAGGACGGCGCGTTCAAGATCAACCTCTGCGTGCAGTTCGACAACTTCGCGCCCTCCAGCTGGTCGAACATGTCCGGCGATGCCTACACCTACGGCTACCGGCTCGCGACCTTCGCGAAGACGGCCTACGACGGTGGGCAGCTCGTCGATTCGATCCAGATCGGCAACGAGCCGGGCAACGAACACCACTACACCGATGCGCAGTACACAACCATCTTCCGCAATATGGCCGCCGGCATTCGCGCCGCCGACCCGACGATCAAGATCGCCACGGCCGCGCTGACCACGGGCACGAACAACAACTACCTGCGCAACGTGGCCGTGCTGAACGGGGTCGACCAATCGCTGTACGACATCATCGATACCCACAGCTACGCCCATAAGACCGGCTACCCCACGTGGGAGCCCAGCCACCCGGAAGACGCATCGCTGAACTACCTCAAGAGCGTCCAGAACCTCATCAATTGGCGCAACCAGAACGCGCCCGGCAAGCAGCTGACGGTCTCGGAATTCGGGTACGACTCCAGCACGAAGCCGAACAACACGACCGGCACCTTTAAGGATTTCATCGACGTTACCGACCGCCAGCAGGCCCAGTACATCACGCGCTCGTATTTGGAGTTCGCGCGGATGGACGTCGATCAGGCGCACGTCTTCTATTACAACGACAGCGACGAGCCCACGCTCTTCGCCGGCTCGGGACTCACGCGCAACTACGTGCCCAAGCCGTCGTACCACGCCGTCAGCCACCTGATGGAGACGCTCGGCGACTACAAGTTCGATGAGGTGAAGAAGTCCGTCGCTAACGATGTCTACGTCTACGAGTTCATGCACAGCGACGACCCGAACCAACTGATCTGGGCCGTCTGGTCCCCCACCGGCACCGATCGCAACGTACTGATGACGCTCGGCGACCTCCCCGGCACCCCGGATTGGGCCGAGCTGATGCCCGAGACGGCCGGCGGCGCGACGCAGGTGAGCTACACGATGCTGGGCAGCAACCAGATGCAGATGATGGTCGGCGAATCGCCGACGTACGTGTACTTCGACATCACGCCCACCGCGGTGCCCGAACCGACGTTCGCCGGCCTGCTGGGCATCGCGTCGCTGGCGATGCTGCGGCGCCGCGCGGGTAGGACGCGGCACGAATAGTCCGACGGCCAAACCACCCGGCCGACCGGCGCCATCCTCAGAGGGTGTTTAAGAACGCGGTCGCGGCTGCCTTTCGGTGGCATGGGCGCCAGAGCCCATGCGTGTGGACTGGAACAGAGAGTTCAATTTGTTGGCCGCCGCGCCGACCAAGCCGCCGAAGCAAAATATGCTTCCCGGCCTCATTGCACGCATGGGCGTGACGCCCCTGCCACGGCCCGAGCGAACGCCGCGGTGTTCTTTGCTACCGTCACTAGAGGGAATGTATCCCAATCACGATCCCGCTCCCGTTGTACCTCACCCCCACTCCCGCTAGATTCCAACCATGACCCCGCGACCCAACGTCCTGTTCTTGATGTCGGATGAGCATCGCCCTGACGTCGCCGGTTTCGCGGGCGACGAGGTCGTGCGGACGCCCGTGATGGACGAACTGGCGCGCACCGGCGTGGTCTTCAACAACTGTTACACGCCCAGCCCCATCTGCATTCCCGCGCGCCAATGCCTGATGGCCGGCGAGCTGCCCAAGACCTGCGGCGTCCGCCGGTACGGCGATGACCTGCCCTCGGGGTACCTCACTTGGGCGCGCAGTTTCTCGCAGCACGCCTACACGACCGTTTGCTGCGGCAAGCTGCATCACATGGGCACCGACCAGATGCAGGGATGGCGGCGGCGCATCTCGTTCGACGACATTCACGTCGACTCGCGCTACATGACCGGCATGCTCAAGCACGAGGCCGAGCGTTACCGCAGCGGCAACAAGAAGTGGTCGGACACGCAGGAGGCGCTTCGCGCCGGCGTCGGCAAGAGCCCGCACGCGATCTCAGACGACTTCTCAGTCGACGCAGCGACGCGCTACGCGAAGGAATTCTTCACCAGCCCGTATTACGACAAGGAGAGCCCCCACGCCCCGCTGCTGCTGAAGGTCAGTTTGCTGCTGCCGCACTACCCATACTTCTGCGACGAGGAGAAGTTCACGTACTACATGAACCGCGTGACGCCGTTCGTGAACGAGACGGTCGCCGATCACCCGTTCCTAAGCCAGAAGCAGGTGCGCATCGGCCAGGACGCCAGCGAGCGCGACATCCGCCGAACCACCGCGGCATACTACGGCATGGTTGAGACGATCGACGCGCAGTATGGCCAGGTGATGAACACCCTGACCCACCTCGGCCAGAACCTGGACGACTGGATCATCATCTACACCAGCGACCACGGTGAAATGCTCGGTCAGCACGGCATCTGGGAGAAGCAGAAGTTCTACGAGGCCTCGGCCCGCGTGCCGCTCATCATCCGCTGGCCCAAGCGCTTCAAGCCGGCCGTCGTAGACGAGAACGTGAACCTGTGCGACCTGTTCGCCACACTGTGCGAATTGGCCGACCTGCCCATCACCGGCGGCACCGACAGCCGCAGCCTGGTGCCCTTAATGAACGGCGACGCGAGCGCGTGGAACAACGAGACGATCAGCCAGTTCGGCCACGACAACCTGATGATCAAGCGCGACCACCTGAAGTACCAATCCTACGGCCCGGACATGCCCGAGGTGCTGTTCAACTTGAAGGCCGACCCCGGCGAGCTGCGCAACGCGATCGACGACGCCGCCCATGCCGCCGCTGTGAAATCCTTCCGCGCCCGCGCCGCGGAACTAGGCTATGGCCCCGGCGCCGATCCGGCGCGGCACGAGGTGGGGTACCGCACCAAGTAAGGACCCGCGCTCCGGTCCCTCTCCCGGTACTCCGGGAGAGGCTAGGTGAGGGTGATTTCGTTCTACCGAGAGTCGTCAGCAGTTCGAAATCACCCTCACCTAGCCTCTCCCATGCGTACATGGGAGAGGGACTGGAAGTCCGCACCAAACTTTCTACAGCCCCGTATTCAGCGCCAGCCCCGTATCGCTCCAGTCGTACGTGACGACTTGCCCATCAATCCGCCATTGCCGTGGCGTGGCAGTGTCCATCCAATCCAGCGGTTCCGCCACCGGTCGGCGCTCGCTGGCGACGCGCAGCGCAGCGACCAGTGCCGCCCGCTGTTCGGCGCCAATCGCCTCCGGCGCCGCCGACACGAACAGCGGTGTGCCGCTGCGGGCCAGCACATCCAGCCACTGGCGGTTCAGGTGCCACGGCACGTTCACCGTCAGCCCGACGCAGTCGGCGTCCACCGCGAAGAACGTGTCGTGCTGCGGCATGCGGAACGCCAGCGTGTTGGGGCCCATCCGCCGCGTGCGCTCCCACTGCCGACCGGAGGTGTCGTCGCCCGTGCGTTGCAGTTCAAACAGGCCCGCGGCCAGGTGGCCGATCGTATTGCACCCGATGACGATCGCGGCGTCGCCGAGTGCGTCGCGGATCGTCTGGTAAAACGCGCGGATGATCTCGGCGGTCGTCCGCGAACGGTCGGCGAAGTGCCAGCCAACGTTCGTCACCTCTGGCAGCATGTCGAAACCCCAGCGGCCGAGGATATCGAACGTCGAAAAGTCGTGCTTCACCAGCGTGTAGCCCCACTCGCGCAGCTGCGTCATATCGCGCGAGACGATCGCGAGCGCTTCCGGCAAACTCGGATCGAGCGCCGGCACCATGCCCTTTGGATCCTTCGCCCGCGCGTCGGGCAACAACAGTGATGCCGGTGCGTCCGGCGCCGCGGCCAGCGGGCGGATCCAGATGCCCGGGCGGGCGCCGCGTTGCGACATTTGCTGCGCTAGGCCCCCCATGTCCGGGAAGCGCTCGTTGCCGATCCACGGCCCGCCACAGCAGGACGTGCGGTCGGTCCGGCGAAGCTGCCAGCCATCGTCGATCGTCATGTACGGTCGGTTGTCACCGGTGGGCGAGAGGTCGACGAGCAGCTGCGTATCCTTCAGGATCTGCTCGTGCGAGCTGTTGCCGTACGCGTAGTACCAGTTGTTGCCGCCGTACACCGGGTGCGATGGCAACCGTGGGTTGGGGCAGAGCGCCCGGCAAAGTTCCGTCGCCGCGATGAACGGCGACTCGCCCGCGGCGCCCTGTCGGCAAACCACATCCGCGGCGTGCAGCGTGCGATCGCCCAGCAGCACGCCGGCGCCACCGTTGCGCACGTCGAGCCAGAGCGTGACGCCGGTCTCATCCACCCGCCACGCCGCCAGCGATGCGCCCCCGGTGCGCACGCCAAAGCCGGCCGTCACGTCGCGTTTGGAATCGTGCACGAGCGCGTACCACGGCATGTGCCGATCCGGCACGATCCCCGCCCACTGCAGGTCTCCGTACCCGCGCTCCAACGCGTCCCCCAGCACACGGATGCCCGCCGACCCCAGGTCTGCCCGCCATCGCAACCGCAACCGCTGGAGTGCCACACCGGGGGCCGTGACACCGACACACAAGGCGCCTGCTTCAACTCGCGTGCGCACCTCCACACCATCTGTCGCGTGATCACCGGTTACACCACGGTCCAGCACCGCCTGAGGATCATCGGTGAACGCCACGACATGATCAGGATGGCGAAGGAGGTCGAACATCAAGGTCGAAAGCTAATACTGAAATGAGAATTCGGCAATAGGTCACATTAACGGAACTGTTGCGGTCGACTATTTCCCTCTATTGCACTTTACGGACAGCATCCCCATTTTTGGCATTCTCCGCGTTTTTGTGCGTGTCCGGGGTCATAAGCTGAACGCTACCCTTGCCTCTACAGGGAACCCCCGAGATAGGAATTTCTTTGCAATTTGAAATCAACGTTGTATAATCGCAACTGTTGCGTTGCACTGGCGTGCGACGTTCCGAGACTGGTTAGTCCCGTCGTTGTCGATTTTTTGGCGACGAGTTCTAGGAGGAGTTCGCTTGCAGATGTCACTTTTCACCGCGGTGTTCGGCGTCGCTGGCGCCCTTTTGGTCAGCAACGCCTCGGCGGCCGTCATTACGCCCATTGGTGCCGCCGCAACCAACGACGGGGGGTTCCAGAGCCCTGCAGGCTCGTTCGACGCTCAACCTGCCACCGAGCCCACGGCCGGCACCACGACCGCCAGTTTCGGTAACTCTCCTAGCTATTTCCCCGATGCGGGCCGTGCAGTATATTTTGATTTCGGCCCCAGCTATGCGGACGTCACGATCGAACGGGTCTACTTGGGCCTTAAACAGGACGGTACCAACAGCAGTGCCAACGTTAGCTATTTCTTCAGCAACGACATTGATAAGGCCTTTGAGCCTATCGAGGGTGATGTGGTGGCACCCAACTTTGGCATTTTCAACTTCACGTCGAGCAATGCCGCCAAGTCTTGGCTACAGGTCTACAGCGGTCCAAACCAAGCGGTTCAGCAGCGGTACCTCATCGCACAGTTCAATGGAGGCACGCTGAGCAATCGCGTTCAGGAGATTGTCTTCATCGGCAACACCACTCCAGTTCCCGAGCCGACGTCCCTCGCCTTGGTCGCGGTCGGTGGACTGATGGCGCTTCGCCGCCGCCGCTAAGCTGCTGGCCGATCGAATGCTATTCGCGAATGGACCCCGCCAGTTGCTGGCGGGGTCTTTTTATGCGCAGCGGCATCGGCGGGGGCGCGGCGCGTCTGTTAGCGAACGGTTGCGGCATGACGGTATCATTGGCTGCCACGGACGTGAGGGCCAGTTTCATCATCCTGATGGTGCCCCGCGGGCTTAGGTAGAGGTGCACATGCAGAACGAAATGGCCGACATCGTCACACCAGAACGGGTTACGTCCGGCGGAGCGTGGAACGATCAGTTGCTCTACTTCACGTCGCCAAGCTTAACCGCCGACGATTCGCAGCTTGTCTTCCTCAGCGATCGCACCGGCCACCCCAACGTCTTCGTGCGCGACCTGCGCAACGGCGACGAACGCCAGGTGACGACCAACAGCGAGGGGATGCTCAAGAGCTACGTCTATTTCGACGGCTCGCCCTACCGCGGGCTGGGCAAGGCCAGCGTCAGCCTCGATGCGCAGCGCGGGATCGTGTACTGGATCCAAGGGCGGTCGATCTTGGCCGCCAGCATCGGGGGTGCGGGTAGCGCAGGCAACGTTCGGCAGGTGGCGGTGTTGCCGGACGATCAGATGACGGCGTTCACCCACGTGTCCGGCGACGGCCGGCTGCTGTGCGTACCAACGGTCGACGCCCGCGCATTAGGCGACGATCTCATCGCTGCGGGCAAGTTGGAAAAGACGATCGACCAGCGCGTGCAGCAGGAGGGCCTTAACTCATACCTCCGCATCTACGACACGGACAGCGGTGAACAAATCGCTTGCGAGCGCGTGCCGTCGGCGTGGGTGACGCACGTGCAGTTTCACCCGACCGACTCGTCGCGCATTTTGTACAACCACGAGTGGCCCGCCGACTGCGGCGTGCGCCGGATGTGGCTGTGGGACGGTGCGCGTCACACGCGCCTGCGCGACGCCAATGATGGCCGCGGTCGTGAAGATTGGGTCTGCCACGAGACGTGGGAACGCGGTGGCGACGGTGTCATTTACCACGGTGGCGTCGCCGGTGGGCCGGCGTTTGTCGGGCGTGTGGGGCCTGATGGCAAGGGGCATGCGGAAGTGCGCCTGCCGGACGGCTGGCGACAATACGGGCACTTCACCACCGGGGCCGATGGCGTGCTCGTCACCGATGGCTACTACCGCCCGGAAGGCGAGTCGCCGGTCGGCTGGGGCGGGCAATGGCTCGCGATCCTGCGCGTCGACTGGGCCGGTGGCCGCATCGACTGGCAACCGCTCTGCCGGCACAAATCGAGCTGGAAATCGCAGGACGAGCACCCGCACCCGGTCTTCGACCATGCCGGCCGCAGCGTCTATTTCACGTCCGACCGCGAGGGGAAGCGGGCGGTTTATCGGCTAAACGAAGTGCAGGCGTAGGGGTGGCTAACAAGGGCGCGGATGTACCTTGCGCAAAACCGTCATCCTGAGAGGGTGTTAAAGAACACGCTCGCGTCCGCCTTTCACGTGGCATGGGCGCCAGAGCCCATGCGTGTGGACTGGAATGCGAAATGCCATTTGCGGGTGATTGCGCTGACCAAGCCGCAGGCTCAAAATTGAGTCTTCCGGCCTCACGACACGCATGGGCGAGACGCCCATGCCACGGTCGGAGCGGACGCGGCACTGTTCTTTAAGACTCCCTTAGGTACTCCGAAGGATCTCTTTCTTCTCGAAGTGAATACGGGGGCAGATCCTTCGGAGTACCTCAGGGATGACGAGTCTCGAAGCCGTTGCGCTAGGTCACAGTCCTGCTAGCAAATTACCCTTTACGCCCACCCACCCCATGTCATCCCGAATGGGAGCGGTAGCGACCTGAGGGATCTCGACGGTCGTTACGACGTCCCCCTATCTCAGATCCCTCGGGTCGCTACCGCTAGGGTCAGGATGACAATGCGAGGCAACGCGTCCCGGGGGCCCGGGTTTGTCCGCTAGGCTCATGGATAAGTGGCAGCCGCCGGTCGCCCGACGACGCCTCATTCCGCTTGCCATACGGGTGACTCGCCGACCGCTCAGTGCTTGTGGTCGTGCTTGTCCATCTCGAACGAGCCCGACTGCACGCCGGCATCGGTCTCCAGTTCCACCCAGAGCTTAGCCCCTTCCGGCAGCGGCTTGGGCACGTCGACCTCGCCGGTGTAGGTGGTTTTGCCCTTGGTGCCGGCGGCCTTGGTCGAGCCGCTGCCGTCCTGCGTGCCGATCCAGACGCGCAGCGCCTTGGGGTCCGACGTGGCGTCGATCAGCTTGATGTCGAAATCGACGTGCTCGCCCGGCTCGGCTTCGCCGATGAGGATGACCGAGACGGTATACCCAGCGATCGGCTGCCGACCGAGCTTGTGCTTCTCGCCCTGGCCGTGCTTATGCCCCTCGGCGGCCATCGCATGGCCAGCCTGCGGCACGAGCGACGACGTGCTGACGATTCCCGTGCCCAGCAAAGCGGCGGCGACGGCGGTGGTGATGATGGTCTTGCGCATGATTGGTGCTCCTGTGTACGTCCCCCGATTCTATGCCACGATCCATCCCCCCGCACGCGCGGCGGGCGCAACAGTTTCACCTGGCCTCGCCTTGCCCTGCCGCCCGGTGCCGTTGCGCGGGCGCAGCTTTAAGTCGGCAACAGCCGGATCGTTTCGTACGGCAGCCCCATCGACAGTCGCGCCAGGCTCACCACCAGCCAGAAACCCGCCGCCGAGGCTTCGCCGACGATGAGTCCCAGGAAGACGGGTTTGGCGCGCACGAACAGGTCGGCCCCGCCCAGGCGTAGCACGGTGGTCTTGGCGACCCAGCCGATGAAGATGCTGCACCAGGTCATCTGCACGCCCCACGTGTAAACGAGCAGGAACCCCACCGGGTGGAACGGCCACCCGACGAAGCGCAGCCGCATCGCGCTGAGCCCCGCTACCACCGCGGCGCCAAAGCTGGCGTGACCGATGCGGTTCTGCGGCTCGCGCGGCCCGTCGCGCGGGGGCACGTAGTCGACCACCGGCGCCATCGACACCGACCGCGGCATGCCTGACGCGCCCCACGACGACACCGGCGCCTCCTGCGTGCGATCGAGCGTGGCGGCGTACGTGTAGTCGGCCCACAACATGCCCGCGCCCGACACCAAGAACGCCACCACGATCGTCAGCAGTAGGCAAACCGCCACCGGCCAGCGCGGGCCTGGCCGTTCCTGTGGGTCCGTGAGGTCGGCGAGGCGGATCGCCTGCGGCGCGAACACCGGCATCGCCTGGCGCACGTCGGCCGTCAGCATGCCGGTGAACAACGTCGAGAAGAAATACGTCGGCAGCGTCGTGCGGCCGGTCAGCGGCGCAGGCATGTCCTGCGCCAACATCGCCCACGGCCGGCGCAGTTCGAACGGGATCAACACGTACAGCAGCCCCGTCTCCGCCACCACCTTGGCCAGCACAAGGTAGACCAGCATCAGCATCGCCACGATCGCGATCGCCCCCACCAGCGACACGCCGACCAGCGCCAGCCACGTCACCAGCCCGATCACGCAGACCACCAGCCCCCACCCCGACACAGCGTGCGGCAGGTAGCGGCCGCGCGATTCGTTGCCCGCTCGACCGCGCAGCATCTGGGCGGTTACCTCGCGCAAATGCCGGCGGGCGATCCACAGGATCGTCACGCCGAACGCCAGCGTGGCGCCAACGATCTGGTCGCGCTGCATGCCGTGCGTCACCTCGATCCCACCGGTGCCGGCGGCCATCCGGAAGATCTGCAGCAGCACGAACATCACCCAGATGCTCAGCGCCACCCGCGTATCGGCAAAGTAGACGATGCCGACGACGGTCAGGAAAATCGTCTGCGTCTTGAACAGCCGCTCGGTCAGCGACCACGGCAGTTCGCTGAGCGTCGTCGTCAGATCAAATCGCAGCGGGATGGCCGGGAAGTGCGTGGGGTCGTACCGGGCAAGGCCGTTGATCAGGTGGACGACGAAGACCAACCCGAACGTGATCCAGAACGCGCGCGACGACAACAGCCGGTTAAACGCCCGCCCCGGCGCCGGTGGCTCGATCAGCGACATGAAGACGGTCGCCAGCGGGAACGGCAGGCGCTCGTTGTCCACCCACTGCCGGCGGAAGATCAGCGTTAAGAAGATCACGCTGCCGAACAGCAGCGAGAAGAACGTGCCCCACGCCAGCGCCGGCATCGCCCAGGCCCCCCATGGCACGTCGCGCAACTGGTCGATCAGCGACGTGCTGCCCGAGGGGATGCGCCCGACGAAGTCGCGCACCACGGGGTCGGCGCTGGCGCTGGCAACGCTGGTCGTGTTCACGCGCGGCCAGAGCCACTGCGGCAGGTCCATCGTCTGTACCGCCTCGGCGAAGCCGGGGTAGCTCGCCTGCAGCGCCCAGTACTGCACGAGGTGGCCCGGCAGGTAGCGCATCAACCCCACCGCGGCCACACCGCAGCCGATCAGGACCATGCCCAGCGCCAGCCCCAGTTCCGCGGCGCTCAGCGACAGCCGTGGCGCATAGCGCGACAGCAGCCCGTTGGCCGCCGAGACGATGAGCAGCACGAACACCACGCTGGTCGGCAGCGCGTTGCCGATCATGTCGGTGTTGTTGGCGACGTAATTATTGAACGGCGTGATCGCGCAGAGCGCGGTCACGCCGATCAGGCCAACGATGACGCTACGGGGAGTTACGCTTCGCAAGTCGCTCCGGGCTGAACATGCCGCGTGTCGGGCGCGGCGCCAGATGGATGGCCAAGGATAAACGAAACAATTGCACGCCACACGGCCCGACTCACAGCTTCGACAGTCGGGCAACAGTCCTTAATTTCCCACGGAGTCCGGTTGGCTAGCCGTTGCTTATCAGGAATATAGAGCCAGTCCGGGATAAACCGTACAACCCGATCGTCCGATGCACAGGATGTGTCTGACCAACTTCGTAGAAAATCAGACCGTCTCGCCACCGCCGCGCCATCCAACGCCTCGGAAGTGGTGACGACCGATAACCCGAAGGTGCCGCGGCGCACGCTCGGCCACACCGCCGGGCGTCTCGTTACGGCCGCCTACGTCATGCTGATCATGGCCGGCCTCTGGACGGCATGCGTTTGGACGGTTCGCCAGTCGGTGGCACAGGCGTCGGCCGAGGCCCTTAACGCGCACGCCAGCCTGCGGGTCAACACCGTGCGCGATCACCTGCAGCGCAACGACCTCACCGCTGCCCGCCGGCTCGTCAGCGATGCGGTGGCGGACCTGGGCCTGCTGGGCAGTCGACTCGTCCTACCGACCGGCGAGGTGGTCGCCGACCACACGCCAGCGTTGATCAGCGTTCGTTCCCTGCCGCCCGAGTGGCTTGAGGCCGGCCTCGACTTCACGAATGCACCCGTACCCGGTCAAACCGTCGTCCCCTTCGAACTGCCCGGCCGTGGCTGGTTGCGGCTGGAGTTGATCGCCGATCCCGCGCGGCAGCAGGCCAACCTGCTTCCACTGCACGCGACGTTCGCGTTGGGCACCGTCGTGCTGCTGGCGGGCATCACGTTCGTCGCCCGCCGTTCCAGCAAGCGGATGCGCGGCGCAGAAGAGATCCACCAAGCCCTGATCGCCCTGGACCGCGGCGAGACCGACCTGGCGATCCTGCAGATCTCCGAATCCATCGGCTCCGAGGTTCGCGCCTGGAACACGTTGCTGCAAACGCGCGAGGACGAGGGCCGCGCCGCGCTCGTTACGCGAACCGGGACGGCGGCGGCGGCGCTGGGTGGCCGGTCCAGTGGGCAGTTGTTCGCCGCCTGCGACGCGCTGCCGAACGGGCTGGTCGTGGTGGACGCGCAGCAGAACGTGCGCTTCAGCAACGGCGCCGCCGTCATGATGCTGCGCCTCGGCGACGGTGACCTCGTCGGCAAGCCGTTCGCCGACCTGATCGCCGACGCCAGCGTCGCCACGGCCGTCCATGAGGCGGTCGCCGGTGGCCGGAAGCGGTCGAAGCTGGAGTTCGAGCGTGCCGAGGACGGCAACACGAGCTGGTTCCGCGTGAACGTGCGCCCGCTGCGCCGCGACGACGGTGGCGGCGCCGTGGTCACCGTGGAGGACGTCACGCAGGCTCGCACCGCCGAGCAGGCGCGCGACACGTTCATCGCCCAGGCCACGCACGAGCTGCGCACCCCGCTGACCAACATCTGCCTGTACGTCGAGGCCGCGATCGACGCCGGCGACGACGCCGTCACCCGCTCGGCCAGCCTGAACGTCATCAACGAGGAAAGCCGCCGCCTCGAGCGCATCGTCGGCGACATGCTGTCGGTCTCCGAGATCCAGGCCGGATCGTTCAAGGTGGAGATGCGCGACGTGCGCCTCGACGCGCTGTTCGACAAGATCCATCGCGACTTCGAGGCGCAGGCCGTCGACAAGCGCATCAAGTTAACCTTCCACCTGCCGCCGAAGTTCCCCGTGGCGCGCGGCGACCGCGACAAGATCGAGATCGCGATCCAGAACCTCGTCGGCAACGCGATCAAGTACACGCCCGCCGGTGGCCGGGTCGACGTGAGCGTCGAATCGACCGAACAGCTGCTCAGCATCGCCGTGAAGGACACCGGCTTCGGCATCTCGCCCGACGCGCTGCCCAGGCTCTTCAGTCGCTTCTTCCGCGCCGACGACCCGCGCGTGCGCGAGGTCACCGGGACCGGGCTCGGGTTGGCGCTGGCGCGCGACGTGGTCCGGCTGCACGGGGGCGACATCACCGTCGATTCGCAGCTCAACAAGGGCTCCACGTTCACCATGACGCTGCCGCTCGGCATCGAGGTGCACCAGCCATGCTGACCATCGCCGAGATCCAGAGCGGCGCGATCCGCGTCTTCAAGCCCAACGGCGCGCTGTGCGCGCCCGACGTCGCGCCGTTCCGCCAGCGCATGCTGGATGCGGTCGACCGTCACCTGGGCCGCTTCGTGATCGACATGAACGGCGTGCCGTTCATCGACAGCCAGGGATTGGAAGCGTTGGTCGACACCACGCAGGCCCTGTCGCGCCTCGGCCAGGCCCTGCGCCTCAGCGGCGCGACGAAGACCGTGCGCGAGGTGATGGAGGTCACCGGCCTGGCCGACCAGTTCGAACATTACGACGACACGAACGCCGCCGTACGCAGCTTCCTGTCGTAGACCGAAACGCGTCATGATCCCGCAGCCGAAGAAACCTCGCATCGGTGAACTGCTGGTACGCGAAGGCGTGCTGACCGAAGAGCAGCTTGCGCGCACGCTGGCCGAGCAGAAGGCCAGCGGCCAGAAGCTCGGGCAGATGCTGGTGGACCAGGGCGCGATCACCCCCGGTGCGCTCGTGCAGCTGCTGGCGCGCAGCCTCGGCGTGCCCGGCGTGCAGCTGCGGCACGGCCTGATGGACCCCGCCGTCTTCGACCTGCTGGGCGCCGAGGAGGCCGAGCGGTTGCTGGCCGTGCCCATGTTCAAGGTTCACTCGACGCTCACGGTCGCGATGACCGAGCCGCAATCGCTGCCGAAGCTAGACCGCCTGCGGCAGCTCACGCAGTGCAGGATCCGGCCCGTGCTGGCGCTGGAGCCGAACCTCTTCGAGTTCATCCGCAAGTACGCCGCCGGCGAGACGTCGGTCAGCGCGTTCCTGTCGGGCCTCACCGAGTCCGACGTCGCCGTGGTCGAACGCGAAAGCGTGGACGACGGCCCCGCGACCGACCTCGATCGCATGGTCGCCGGCTCGCCGGTGGTGAACCTGGTGAACATCGCCCTGCTGACGGCCGTGCGCGACAAGGCGAGCGACATCCACATCGAACCGGACAAGAAGGGCACGCGCATCCGCTACCGCATCGACGGCGTGCTGCGCGACCTGATGAAGCCCCCCGCCGGCATGCACTCGGCCGTGGTGTCGCGCGTAAAGGTGATCGCGAAGATGGACATCGCCGAGAAGCGCCTGCCGCAGGAGGGTCGAGTCCACATCGTCGCCGAGGGGCGCGAGATCGATCTGCGCGTCAGCAGCATGCCGACGCTGCTCGGCGAGAAGCTCGTGCTGCGCATCCTGGACAAGTCGAACTTGCGCGTGAAGCTGAGCGACCTCGGCTTTCGCCCCGAAGCGCTCACCTCGTTCCGCCGCATGCTCGACCAGCCGCACGGCCTGGTGCTGGTGACGGGCCCCACCGGCAGCGGCAAGACGACCACGCTCTACTCGGCGCTCGACCTGCTGCGCAGCCCCGAGGTCAACATCATCACGATCGAGGACCCGGTGGAGTACCAGCTGGACCTCGTCAACCAGACGCACGTGAACGAGGCGGTCGGCCTCACCTTCGCCCGCGCGCTGCGCAGCATCCTGCGGCAGGACCCCGACGTCATCATGGTCGGCGAGATCCGCGACCAGGACACCGCCCGCGTGGCGGTGCAGGCGGCGCTCACCGGTCACCTGGTGCTGGCGACGCTGCACACGAACGACGCGCCCGGCGCCGTGGCGCGCCTGCTCGACATGGGCATCGAACCCTACCTGCTCAGCAGCGCGATCAACGGCGTGGTGGCGCAGCGACTGGCACGCAACGTCTGCCCCGCCTGCGCAACGAAGTACTACCCCAGCGAGCAGGAACTGCGCGACGCCGAGCTGATGGATCAGGTGGGCCGCCCGTTCCGCAAGGGCAGCGGTTGCCCGCAGTGCCACGACAGCGGCTTCCGTGGCCGCTGCGGCATTTACGAGGTGATGGAGGTGACGCCAGAGCTGCGCCGCATGGTGCACCGCGCCGCGGCATCGCACGACATTCGCGAACAGTTTCGCAAGCTGGGCGGCCGCACGTTGCGCGACGAGGGCGTCGCGATCGCGCTCGAGGGCACCAGCAGCCTGGACGAGGTGCTGCGCGTCACGCATTGCGACGACGCGGACACGAGCGACGAGGTGCCCGCGGCCGCGTAGGTCGTGGTGACTCATTGGGAACGATATGGCATTTCAGTACAAAGCCATCGACATGAACGGCCGGCAGGTCAGCGACGTGCTGCGCAATGCCGCCAGCGCCGCCGACGCCACCGAGGAGCTGCGCCGCCGCGGTTTGTTCGTCGTCGAGATCAGCGAAGCGTCCGATGCCCCCCCCGAGGCCGGCACCGGCCGCTGGACCGACCGCTTCACCGCCGGCCGCCGGCTGACGCGCGTGGCGGCGTTCCTCAGGCAGATGTCGGTCCTGCTCGCATCGGGCACGCCGCTCGTGCAGACGCTGGGCGCGCTGGAGCGCCAGGCGCCGGACGCCACGTTCCAAGAGGTCATCCGCCAGTTGCGCGAAAGCGTTGAAGAAGGCGAACCGCTCGCGATGGCCATGCAGAGCCACCCCAACTACTTCGACCCCGTCTGCCGCGGCCTGATCGCCGCCGGTGAGAGTGGCGGCAACTTCCACCTCATCCTCGATCGCCTGGCCAACATGGTGCGCCAACAGTGTCAGACGCGCGCAGCGGTCCGCAGCGCGATGGTCTACCCGTCGCTGTTGCTGGCGGTCTCGCTCGGCGTGGTCGTGCTGATGATCGGCTTCGTGCTGCCGCGATTCGAGGGCATGTTCGACACGATGGGCGCCGAGATGCCGCTGCCCACGAAGGTGCTGCTGAGCATCAGCGCCTGGATGACCACGCACTGGTGGATCGTGCTGCTATCGCTCGGCGGCTTCGTGGTCGCCAGCTGGAAGTGGCTGGAGAGCGCCCCCGGCCGGCGCATGTTGCACACGTTCGTGGTGCGCGCACCGATCATCGGGCCGACGGTGCGGGCGTTCTGCGTCGCGCGCATCGCCCGCGTGCTGGGCATGCTGCTGACGAGCCGCGTGCCGTTGAACGAGTCGCTGCAGCTCACGCGCGACGTCGCCGGCAACCGCCACTTCGCCAGCGCCATCACCGCGGCCGAAGAATCGATCACGCGTGGCGGCTCGCTCGGCCTCGCGCTGGGCGCGTCGGGCCTATTCGCACCGTCCGTCTGCGAGGCGATCAACAGCGGCGAGCAGGCCGGCAAGCTCGGCGAGCTGCTGACAATGGTGGCCGACTATCTGGATGAGGAGAACAGCGCGATCCTGAAGTCGGCCACCGCGATGATCGAGCCGGTGATCCTGATCGTGGTCGGCCTGTTCGTCGGCATCGTCGTGCTGAGCATGTTCCTCCCCCTGTTCGACATCGCCGCTTCGGCCGGGGGGGAACCATGAGGATCTTCAAGCCGTTATCGACGACGCGCATCGGGATCGACATCGGCCATCACTCGATAAAGGCGGCGGCGATGCGTCGCGATGGTGCTCGCATCGTTCTGACCCACGCCGCCACCCTAACGTTGCGCACGCCGGGCACGTTCGATACGGTGGAAGCGCAGCGTCTGGCCGACCTGCTGCGCCGTCGGGACTTCAAGCCTGGGCCGGTCGCGGTGGTGGCGCCGGCGCGGGCACTGATGTGCGCGGTGCTGGAACTGCCACCGGAGAACGGCGCAGCCCCGATTGCGCAGATCGCGCGGATGGAAGCGGCGCGCATTCACAAGCAGACGCCGGATGCGTTCGAGCAGATGCATTGGCGGCTGCCGGTGCCGGCGCGGTCGAACCGGGCGGCGCCGGCGTTGTCGGCCGTGGTGCCTCACGCGGCCACCCGATCGGTCGTCGGCCCCCTGACCGCGGCGGGCTTCGATGTCGCCGCCGTCGACGGCTGGATCTTCGCTGCCGCGCGCGCCTGCCAGCCCTTGCTGGGTGTCGCGCCCGCGATGACGGCAATCCTGGACATGGGCGCCAGTGCGGCGCGAATTTTGCTGACGATTGGCGAGACCATCGCCTCGATCCGCGAAGTGCCCGAGGCCGGGATCGACCAGCTGCTGCGCTCGATTGCCGAAGACGTGACTGGCGACCCGTTCGTGGCCGCCGAGCTGCTGAAGCGATACACGGTCGAGCCCACCGCGGCGCCGGAACTGGAACAGTCGCTGAGCGCGTACGTGGCCTCGATCGAGGCCGAGGTGACGGCGTCGTTCGAGTATGCGGCCCAACAGTATCCCGATAGCCCGACGGCGAAGCTGATCCTGATGGGTGCCGGCGCGGCGCTGCCGCAACTGGCCGAGCGGCTGGGTGCTGCGTTCGATCGACCCGTGGTTGCGGTGACCGGTGAAGCGCTGGCCGATGCGGCGCCGATCACCATCGATGCGCCCTTCTCGGCCGCGTACACGCTGGCCCTCGGCGCGGCCCAGCACCCGGAGGCGGCATGACCTCCGCTGGCCAACACAACTTCCTGCCCCCCGCCGACCGCGCGGCCCGCCGGTCGAGGAGGATCGTGCGGCCGATCGTCACGATCGGCTCGGTCTACCTCGCACTGCTCGCCGCGGCCGCAGTGGGCATTTCGTTGATCGGCACGACGTCGACTGCATCGGCGGTTCAGGCGATCACCGTGCAGGCCGACCTCGACCGAACGACAGCATCGCTACACAACGTGCGACTGCAACTGACCGCGATGGAGCGCGAGCTGGCCGCGGTGCGGCGCGTGACCGCGCAGCCGGACATCAGCCTGCTGCTGCCGATCGTCGCGCAACAGGTGTGCGTGGACGGCACGCTGCGGGACCTCCGCGTCGAACCGGCCGGCGAAGGCAAGGGCCGGGAACTGATCGTCAGCCTGCGCGGGTTCACGCGGTCGTACGCCAGCGCGTCCGCCCTGGCATTGCGACTGGAACGGGTGAACCTCTTCAAGTCGGTGCAACTTCAACGAACCGATCTGCAACTCGTGGGGGCCGAGGAGTCGGTCTCGTTCGATATCCGCTGCACACTGGAAGGGGGCGGGCTGTGATCTCGATGATGCAGATGCTAGCGGCGCGCGGGCCGATGATTGCGGCCGGCGTGGCGGTTTGCCTGATCGCCACGGCTGCGGTTTGCGCGTTCGTCGTCCGGCCCGCCATAACGCGCGGCACGGAGGCATCGGCCCAGGCCGCGGAGGTCGCCGATCGGATGGATGCGCTGCGCGACGCCGCACGGCAGCTTCAACAGGCGCGCGAACGCCTCGCGCAGGCCACCGCCAAGGTGGCGGCCGAGCGGCGGCTGCTGGCAGCGCCGGCGCAGTTGAACGAGAAGGTCACGCATATCGTGCAGATGGCCGAGCACTACAAGCTGCTCGTCACAGCCATGCGTCCCGAGCAATCCGTGCGCAGCGGCGACCACACGGTGCAACCGCTGACGTTGACGGCTTCGGCCACCTACGCCGACCTGCGCGCGTTCGCCGCGGAACTGCGGCGCGTTCACCCGGACGTGGTGATCGAGTCGCTCGTGCTGTCGCAGACCGGCGCGGCCCTGCGCCCAATGAACCTTCAGGCCCGACTGCTCTGGCACGGGCAGCCGCGCGTCGGGGGCACGGCAACCCCATCGGCGGCGCCGCTCGCGGGGGTGGCACCATGAAGCTGAACGCAAAGACCGGGGCGTACGCGTCGATCTTGACCGTCGGGGCCGTATGGCTCGCCGTCGACCTGCTTTCGTCGCCCGCCGAGGCGGACGCGTCGTCGGATCCAGCGAACGATGCAACGGCGACCGCCCTCGTGCTGCCGTCGCGTCCGCCAGCAGGTTCGCCCGGCGCAACGCTGCGCGACCGGCTTGAGGAAGCGTTTGCTAACACCGTTCGAGACGCCGACCTCGACCCGTTTCACCTGCCCGCGATACAGCAGCAGGCGCCCGTCGATCCTGCGGCTGCCGATCATGTCGATTCGCCGTATCGGTGGCAGCTGACGGCGATCGTGCGCCTCGGGGCAGATCAGGGAATCGTGTTGGTCGATGGGCATCGCGTCCGGGTCGGCCAGTCGTTTCGCGGTTATCGGCTGCAAGGGCTGGACGGCAAGCGCGCCGTGTTCATCAACGACAGCGATGGAGTCAGCATTTCCTTAAAACTTCGTTCAGATTGATCGCTTGGCGCTAAACAAGGGGAGTCCCTTGTCCGATGGAATGGTTAGGAACAAGTAGTCCAAAAGGAAAAGGAAACGTATGCAGTACAACACGTCTAACCGGGGTCGAGGTGGGTTCAGCTTGCTGGAACTGGTGGTGGTGATCGTGATCATCGGCATCATCTCGGCGATCGCGATCCCCAGGATGAGCAAGGGCGCCAAGGGCGCCAGCGAGAACGCCTCGAAGGCGAACGTCGCGGTGCTGGAGAGCGCGATCGAGCTGTACACCGCCGAGCACGGTGGCACGCGCCCAACCGCGGCGGCCATTGCCGACCAACTGACCAAGTGCTCGAACGACGCGGGCACCGTGAAATCCGGCACCGCCGCCGATGTGGTGACGCCCGATGCCACCTACGCCTGGGGCCCCTACCTGAAGGTGCTGCCGCCAGCGACGTACGGCGCGTTCAAGGGCAAGTCCGAGATCGCCACGTCCGCCACCAAGGATGCGGACACCGGCTGGATCTACGACGAGGCGACCGGCCGCGTCACGATGAACGAGTAAACGTACGGTCCGCGTCATCAACCTTGCGGCCGCGCGGACCTGACCGTCCCGCGGCCGCTTTCCGTTCGGCCCGCCATGGGCCGACAAGCACGGCAGTTCCCGTCATGCACTTCCCCACGCGTAAACGTCAGCACCGCGGGATGAGCCTGATCGAGCTGGCGATGGTCGCCGCCATCACCAGCATCATCGCGGCGATCGCGCTGCCCGCGTTCGCGCAGCCCACGGCGCGGCAGCGGGTGGCGCTCAGCGCGCAGCGCGTCGCCAGCGACCTGCGCTACGCCGCCGCTGTATCGCGGGCAACCGGAACGGCACGAACGGTAACGGTGGATGCCACGAACCGCACGATCGACGTCACCCCCTCCATCGGCAACGCGCCGCCGGCTCGTCTTGGCGACTGGCCGTTCCAATTGACGTCCGTAAACGCCAGCTTCGGCGGTGGCGCCACGTCGATCTCGTTCGACATCTGGGGCCAACCGCTGGCCGGCGGCACCGTGACGCTGCGCGTCGGCAGCAACGTGCGCGTAGTGTCGATCGACGGCGCAACGGGCGAGGTAGCGGTGCAATGACGCTCGCCCGCCGCGGCATGTCGATGATGGAGACGATGGCGGCGGTCGCCGTCGCGGGCATCCTCTTCGCATCGCTGGGCTCGTCGGTCGTCTGGGTCAGCAAGGCCCTGCCCAGCGCCACCGATCCCGTCGTCGCCGGCGCGGTTGCCCGAGATGCGCTCCAACAGTTCACGACCGACCTGCGCTACGCGATGCGCGTCACCGAACGGGACGCGCGGGCCATCACGTTCGCCGTGCCCGATCGCAACGGTGACGGCGCCGAAGAGACCATCCGCTACAGCTGCGAGGCCACCGCCGGCTCGCCACTGCTTCGCGCTTACAACGGTGGAGCGCCGGTGACGATCGTGCCACGCGTGCGCAGCTGGAACATCGCCTACCGCGACCGCGCGATCGCCGTGCCGCGCGAGCCGCTGGAGTCGGCCGAGCAGAGCTTCCTCTCGCCAGGCCTGGGGTTGCTCAGTTACGCCCATGCGGTCAACGACCACGATTGGCACGGCCAGTACTTCCGCCCATACGTGCCGTTGACGGCGACCGACTATCGCATCACCCGCGTGCGATTCCGGGCGCGCAGCAGAGGTGGCAACTCCGGTCAGTTCCTCGTGCGGGTGATGCGCAGCGCTCCGACCGGCGTGCCCACGGGCACGGTGCTCGCTGAGACGCTCGTGCTCGAACAGTCGCTGTCCACCTCGTTCGAGTGGGTCAACGTCACCTTCACCGACCCGATCTGGTTGCCCGCGAGCGAGCAGGCCTCCATCGTCGTGACGCACGTCAGCGACACCGATGCCTGCGAGGTGCAGGCCTCTTCGATCACGCTCAGCCTGGCGAATACCGCGTTTTTATCCACCGGCAACGCCGCCGCTTCTTGGTCGGTTCAGCCGCTACGCTCCATGTCGCTGTACGCGTGGGGCACATATCGAACGCCGCAGTCGCCATCAACGGCCCACTCGCTGTTGAGCCTCACCGTCACGCTAACGCCCGAGGTGGGCACCGGCAGCGCCGGTGGCGCCACGATCGCGGCGGTGGATATGGTGAACCGCCCAGAGGTGCCCGCGCCATGAGCAACCGCCATCGCACATCTGGCAGGCCGCGCGGCGTGGCGCTCATCGAGGTGCTGATCGCCAGCACCATCACCGCCGTCCTCTTCGTCGCCGCCGTCTCGTCCGCAGCGGCCGCGCGGGTCACGCGACAGAAGGCGTTCGACGCGACCAACGGCCACATGCTGGGCGCGGCGCTCATGGCCGAGTTGAACGAGCGTGCCTACTGCGAACCCGGGACCGTGGACAACGCCACCACCTCGCGCGGCCGCGACTTCGGTGAACTTCCCGGCCGGCGCGATCTGTTCGACGACGTCGACGATTACCACGACTACCAGAGCCCTTCCCCCACCCTGCTCGACGGCACCGTGCTCGCCGGCCCGCAGTGGTCGTGGTCGGTGCATATCGATCGCCTTTCAAACCTGAACGGCACCGCAAGCCCCTCCGAGACGGGCCTCAGACGGGTGCGCGTCACCGTGATGAAGGGAACGCGCATCGTCGCGCGCATCGATCAGCTGCGCTCGAGGGCGGCAGGATGATGAGAAGCCGGCCCAACGAATCGATCGGCAGCGTCTACATCGTCACCGTGCTGATGTGCGCGCTGGTGGCCACCATCGCCGCTGCGGCGCTGTCGGTGTCGCGGCGCCAGTCGCAGCACGCGGCCATCATCAACGATGGCGCAATCGCCGAGTCGCTGTTGACCTCCGGCATCGCGGCGGCGCTGCACTGGCCGGCGAGCGATGTGGACTGGCGGCGCAACTACCCGAACTACATCGTCAACGGCTTCTCCTCGCGCAGCTGGGACGTCTGGCACGCGCTGCCGGAAGGCCAGATCAACGTTACCGCCACGCTGGCCGATGGTCTTTCCGGCACGGGCCGGGGGTTGGATAGCGACCCGTTCAACCTGGCGATTCGCACCCAGCGCGGTCGCGCCCAGCACAGCGCCACCGTCACGGTAGACACGCAGATCAAACCGTACGCGGTGCTCGGCTACGGCCTGTACGCCGCAGGCACGCTCGAGGTGAAGTCGGGCGACGCGATCACCGCCAACGGGGTCAGCGTCCGCTGCCAATCGAACAGCCGCATCGACGGCACGATCCACGGCGACCTGCAGACGCTCACGCGCACCGGCAGTGGCAACGTGCACGGCGCCTTGTCGCTCAGCACCACGGCGCTGCCGCTGCCCGACACGGCGGCCATCAATCGGCTCATCGCGCAGGCGACCGTCCTGCCCGCCGGCAGCAACATCGACAAACACCTGATCGCACCATCGGTAAACACCTTCAGCGCCAGCGTCGATCCGAACGGCCTCTACTACCTCAACGGCTACGGCAGCGACGTCACCGTCAAGGACAGTCGTATCCTCGGAACGTTGATCATCAACGTCGGTCCGAGCAAGAAGGTCACGATCGATACGAACGTGTTGATGGAACCGTACCGCGCCGGGCTGCCGGCGCTGATCGTCATTGGGAACTGCGAGCTAAAGCTTCGGTCGCGAACGGAGTCGCTCAGCGAGGCCTCGATCAAGGTGAACTTCAATCCGCCGGGCGCGCCGTTCAACGGGGTGACGAACGGTGATCAGCTGGACACGTTCCCGCTCCGCATCGATGGCCTCGTTGCTGTGTTCGGCGAGTTGAAGGTGACTGAGACCCCGCTCGTCCGCGGACCAGTCATCTGCGCTGGCAACGTGTTGATCGATGGGCCACTAGAACTGCGAGCCGCGCCCGACCCCGCGGCGCCGGCGCCGTTCTACAACGTTATCGGACACACCCTGCGCGCCGGCACCTGGCGGCGGGCACCGTAGAATTCCTTGCCCCAGCCGGCGAAACGGCCGATACACATCTAGACCGACGACGTATTTAGGGGACCCCCATGTCCAACCGCCATTTCCTGCTCGTGGACGACGAAGCCTACCTGACCACGTTGGTCGCGCAGGCCCTCAAGAAGCGTGGCGACACGGTGGAGGTCGCACGCGACGGCAACCTAGCGATCGCCGCGGTGCGGCAGCGCCGGCCAGACCTGATCATCACCGATTACCAGATGCCAAACTGCGACGGCCTGACGATGGCCACCCGCCTGCGGCAGTCGCCGGAGACGATGCACATCCCGCTGATCATGCTCAGCGGTCGCGGCCACCGCATCACGCCCGCGGAGCAGGCGCAGACGAACATCCAACGCATCCTCGAGAAGCCGTTCAGCATGCGCGAGCTGATGACCGTGCTAGATGAAGTGCTCGCCACCCACGCCGCGGCGGCGTAGGACTTTGACAGAACATGCTTGCGTCTGCTCCACACGTAGCATGGGCGTCCCGCCCATGACGGTGGCCGAAGCGGAATGCATTGTTATTGCCGACAGACTTGCCGATGCCCGCGGCAACTAATCGAGTTCTTCGTCCTGCTAACGGTCATGGGCGGGACGCCCATGCTACGTGAAGGGCGAGCCGAGGACGTTGCTCCCCCTCGCTGTCGGGTGCCACGGGGTGGCTTGCCCGCCGGTGGTACCCATACATCCGGCACCCCTACGTCGGCATCCATATTTCGTGGGCTCCGTAGATCGTGGCGATCACACGCTCAGGTGCCGCGCGATCACGTCCGACTCCAGTTCGCTGGTCTTGCCCTGTGCCACCACGCTGCCGCGGTTCATGATGTAGAACATCTGGCCGAACTCGCGGACGAAGTCGAGGTACTGTTCGACGAGCACGACGGTCATGTCCCGCTCGGTCACCAGCTTGCGCAGCACGTGGCCGATCTGCTGGATCACGTTGGGCTGAATGCCCTCGGTCGGCTCATCCAACAGCAGCACCTTCGGGTCGCCCGCCAGCGCACGGCCGATGGCCAGTTGCTGTTGTTGGCCACCGGACAGGTCGCCGCCGTTGCGGTTGGCGAACTGTTTGAGGATGGGGAAGAGCTCGAAGATGTCGTCCGGCACGGCCCGTTTGCCGTCGCTGCGGGCCTGCAGGCCGACGCGCAAATTCTCCATCACAGTGAGCTTCGGGAAGATCTGCCTGCCCTGTGGCACCAGCGCCAGGCCCGCCTTGGCACGCTTGTTGGCCGGCAGCGGCGTCACGTCACGATCGCCGAGCGCGATCGCCCCGCTGCTGCTGGTGGCGATGCCCATGATGCTGCGCAGCAGCGTCGTCTTGCCGACGCCGTTGCGCCCCATCACGCAGGTGATCTGGCCTGGCCGCATGACCATGTTGATGTCGTGCAACGCCTGAACGGCGCCGTAGTGGAAGTTGAGGTTTTTGAGTTGAAGCATGGTGTAGTGCGTTATACGACCGACCCGTTCGTCATCCTGAGTGCCACGCCCGCTCGAACCGTGGCATGGGCGTCTCGCCCATGCGTGTGGACTGGAACAGAGAATACGATTTCTAAACTGGCCGCGCCGATCATGCGGCTGAAACAAATTTTGTCTTCCGGCCTCACACAAGCATGGGCGAGACGCCCATGCCACGGTCGGAGCGCACGTGCCGGGGTCTGATACCGTTGCGATTCGGCAAGGCGATTGTCATCCCGAGGAGAGCGGTAGCGACCCGAGGGATCTCCCTAGGCTGGCGTCGTCAGACGTTTGAGATCCCTCAGGTCGGCAAGCCTCCCTTCGGGATGACACGCGTTGCAGGGCATCCTGGATTCTCTGCTCACCTGCACACCTGAATCGCAGAGATCATTCGGAGTACCTCAGAGGGTGTTAAAGAACAGCGCCGCGTCCGGTCCGACCGTGGCATGGGCGTCTCGCCCATGCGTGTGGTGGGACCTGAAGACAGCATTGGTTGCAGCGGCTTGGTCGGCGCAGCGGCCAACGAACGAAGCTTCTCCTTGCAGTCCACATGCATGGGCGAGACGCCCATGCCACGGCAAGGCAGCCGCGACCGTGTTCTTTAACACCCTCTCAGGATGACGTAAGAACTCCAACCTATCTCCCCAAATACGCCTCGATCACATCCTCATTATTCGACACCTCATCCAGCGAACCCTCCGCCAGCACCCTGCCGTTGTCCAGGACGGTCACGCGCGAGTTCAGCCGGCGGACGAAGTCCATGTCGTGCTCGATGCAGATGATCGTGTGGCTGCCCTTTAGCTCCAGCAGCAACTCGGCCGTCAGTTCGGTCTCCTGATCGGTCAAACCCGCGGCGGGTTCGTCGACGAGCAAGAGCTTGGGCTCGGCGATGATCAGTTTGCTGATGGCCAGCCATTGGCGCTGGCCGTGGCTTAGGCTGCGCGATGGCGTATGCAGGTGGTCGGCCAGGCGCACGCGCTTCAGGATGGCGTGGATCTTATCGGCGTTGTCGCTCGTGGGGCGGCCACCCATGTTCAGCAGCATGGTGCTGAGCCGGATCGCCGCAATGGCGGCCACGCCGTTGGCACGGCTGCGGCGGTTGGCGAACCAGTCGGGCGTGCCGACCCGGCGCGTGGGGTTCGGCAGCGCCAGCAGCATGTTCTCCCAGACCGTCAGCGAATCGAACACGTTGGGAATCTGAAACTTCCGCCCGATGCCGCGCTGGGCCCGCTGCGTGTCGCTGAGCGCCGAGATGTCCTCCCCGGCGAAGTAGACCTTGCCGGTGGCGGGCTTGGTCAGGCCGCTGATGACGTCGCACATGGTCGTTTTACCGGCGCCGTTGGGGCCGACGACGACGCGCAGCTCGTTATGGCCGACGCCAAGGTCGGTGATGTCCAGCGCCTTGAAGCCGTCGAAGACGGCCGTCACGTCCTGCAGGAACAGAGCGTATCGGCTGGACCACAACTGGCTGTTGCGCGGGCCTTCAATGCGATAGTGATGCTGGTGCGGGTCGTTTGCCAGCACGTTTGCGTCGGTCATGCCGACCTCCCATCTGCGATCTTTGGTTCGGCCGCAAGCGGCAGGGGCAGCGGGTCGGTCGCGCGGCCGCGGCGCTCGCTCAAGAAGCCGCTGATGACCTTCGGAATGCTCATGATGCCCCCCGGCAGCAGCAGCGGCACCAGGATGAAGAGCCCGCCGAGCACGAAGTACCAATACTGCGGCGCGACGCTGGTCATGTATTCGTAAACGAGGCTGACGAAGATCGCGCCGATCACCGCACCCCACAGCGACCCGCGCCCGCCCACCGCCACCCAGGCGACCACCTGAATGGATGCGATGGCGGCGATCATGTGCGGGTTGATGATGCCCTTCTGCGGCACGTACAGCATGCCCCCCACCGCCGCGAACATCGCCGCCAGCGTGAAGGCGGCCGCCTTGTAGGCCCAGGTTTGGTAGCCGACGAACCGCAGGCGCGTCTCGTCATCGCGAATGGCCACCAGCACGCGGCCGAAGCCGGAGTTGACCAGCCACTTGGCGAGCATCAGCACGATTATCAGCGTGACGAACGACACGATGTACAGCCAGAACCGCGTCTGCATGAACTTGCCCGCGGCGGCGTCGGCCTGAATGGGGAAGCCGAGAATGTGGGTGAAGTTGGTCAGCCCGTTGGTGCCGCCGAGTTTCAGGTCGTTCTTCTGGAAGATGAGCCAGAACGCGACGGTGATCGCCTGAGTGAGGATGGAGAAGTACACGCCGCGCACCCGGCTGCGGAACGTGCTGAGGCCAATCAACAGTGCCAGCGATCCCGGCAGCACGAGCCCCAGCACGAGCGTGAGCGGGAACGATTCGAACATCGAGAGGAACCACGGCGCCTTGCGGCCACTGACGTCGGACATGACGTAAGACAGCGCCATGGGAATGCCATCGGGCGCCTTCGGGCCGTAGTTGATGAGATACAACCCCATGCAGTATCCGCCGAGCGCGAAGAAGAGGAACTGCATGAGACTGAGGATGCCGATGTAGCCCCAGATAAGGTCCAAGCCGATCGCGCAGATCGCAAACGCCAGCACGTAGCCGAGCTTGTTGACGTACTCGAGGCTCATCAATCCTGTGCCGTACAGGAACGGCACGAGCACCAGCCCGAGGAACACCAGCGCCCCGCCGAGCATGTAGTCGCCCTTGCGGGTGGTGCTGGTAAGGAACGGCATCGACGTGCGATCGGCCTGATCGGCGGCGCGGCCCTTATCGGGAAACAAACCCGCCGGCCGGCGCTGCATGAAGAAGATGACCGCCACCAGCGCCGCGACCTGCGCCCAGGTGGCATCGAAGATGCGAAGGGGTTGTTCGATGAGGACGATCGGTTCGAGCAACTTTTCGGTGAAGCCCAGACCTAAGCCGGAGAAGATCACCCCCGCCAGCTTCCCGACGCCGCCGACCACGACGGTGAGGAACGACTTCACGACGAAGGTCTGCCCGATCTCCGGCGACGGATTGCTGGTGAGCACGATTCCGTAACCGGCCAAACCCGCGAGCCCCGCGCCGAAGGCGAAGGTGACCATGTCGACGAGGCGCGTGTTGACGCCCAAGGCCTGCGCCATCTCGCGGTTTTGGACCGTGGCGCGGATCATCAGACCGAGGCGCGTGTAGCGGAAAACTGCGACGACGCTGAGCAGGCAAAATACGGTTAGAGCGATCAGGAATAGGCGATTGTACGCGAAATTTACGTCCTGCATGACCTCCAGGCTGCGCCCCGCCCAGGTGGGCTTGCGCATGCCGAGATTATCGCTGAATTGGTTGCGAACGGCCTGAATTAGGACATAACTGACGCCAATCGTCGCTAATAGCGAATCGAGCGGCCGCTTGTACAGCCAGCGGACGATCGACACCTCGATCAACAGCCCCACGGTCGCAGCGGTCAGGAACGAGACCGGGAACGCGATCACGTAGTACCAGTTGAACCATTCCGGTGGCAGCACCTGCCCGACGATGAGGAACTCGTGGCACGCCCACGTGGAGACCGCCCCGATCATCAACATCTCGCCGTGGGCCATGTTGATGACGCCCATCAGCCCGAACGTGATCGCAAGCCCAAGCGCCAGCAGCACATAAATCGACCCGGCGCTCAGGCCGAAGAAGATGTTTTTGATCCAGTTGGTGACCGAGAGGTGCCACTCGATCTTCTCGATGGCCGTCCGGTAGACCGCAGCGTCGGCAGGGGCGAGGTTGGGTTGGTTGGACTGGTCCTTCAGTAGATCCAACGCGCGGATGCTTTCCAGTTCCCCCAGCGCCGCAACGGCGGCTAGCTTCTGCTCGGAAGTGACCGCGGGATCAGTACTTGCGGCGACAATCAAATTGACGCTTTCACTGGCGGTGTGACGGACCTTGGCATCCGGATCAGACTCGGCGATCTGCCGAAGTTCGGGCAGCGCGTCGGCCTGACGGCGGTTGCCAAGTTCCCTTGCGGCCACGCGGCGCACCGCGGCGTCGTCCACCTTTAACCCAAGCACCCGCAACGCATTAAGCACCTGCGTCCGCACCGGCCGCGGTGGAGCGAAGTCCTTCACGTCCGCCTTCGGCACGGTCGCCAGTGGCACGCCGAGCGGCGCGCCGGCCTCGTCGGTCTCGGTGAACAGGTCATAGACATCGGCGACCTGCCCCTGACTCGGCTCATCCCTAAACCCTGGCAGATAAACGAATTGCCCATCCCACTGGTACAGCGTGCGATCCTGAATGCGCTGGAAGACCCGCAACACCCGCGCGTCCCGCATCGCCTCCAGTTCCTTCAGCGCGGCTAAGCCGCTCTCACGTTCGCTAAGCGCGGGAAGACGCGCCCGGATCTGATCTTCGACCGACACATCTCCTGCAGCGGCCACCGGTTGCGTCGCCGGCGCGCCCTGCGCGAGCGAGGGTCGGGCCGTCGCGCCGCTAATGAGCGCGATTGTGACTGCTATTATTGTGCTCCACCGCCGGGGATCGAAAGAGTCCAGCCGCACCCGTTCCTCCATTCTGCCCACGGGCGTTCGAGCCCATCGCTCCTCAATGGCACAGACAGGGTTGTCTGCGCCTCCCCCTTGCTCCCGGCGCCTCATCCCTCCAGACGAGATACCGCGCCCCACGCCTCAGGCAAGGCCGGCCCACGGCGACAAACCGTGGGCCGACCGAAACTTCCGATCGCGATCAACAGCGTCGCGACTTACTTCTTCGGGCCGCCCGAGGGCTCCATCGCGGCCAGTTGTTCGGGTGTGTGCAGCAGCTTGCTGTAGCTGTCGGGCTCGACCAGGCCGTCGCTGTTCCAGACGATCTTGAACTGACCGTCGGCCTGAATCTCACCGATGTACACCGGCTTGTAGGTGTGCTGGTTCGACTCGTGCATTTTCTTCTTGCCACCCGGCGCATCGAACTCCATGCCGTACACGGCTTTGCGCACCGCGTCGACGTCGAACGAGCCGGCCTTCTCGGCGGCGGCGGCCCAGACCTTCACGCCGTAGTACGCGGCTTCGATCGGATCATCCGTCACGCGGCTGTCGCCACCGGGCAGGTTGTTCCGCTTGCAGAAGTCCTTGAACGCCTGCACGAACTTCTTGTTCTCGGGCGTGTCGATGCTCTGGAAGTAGTTCCAGGCGGCCAAGTGGCCCACCAGCTTGCTCGTATCCATCGCGCGCAGCTCGTCCTCGGCGACCGAGAAGGCGATGATCGGGCAGTCGTCGGCCGTCAGGCCCTGGTTGGCAAACTCGGTGTAGAACGGCACGTTCGAGTCGCCGTTGATCGTCGACAGCACGACCGCGCCCCCACCGGCGCTGAACTCCTTAATTTTGCTGACGATCGTCTGGTAATCCTGATGATGGAAGGCGGTGTACTCTTCCATGATGTTCGACTCGGGCACGCCGCTCTTGATCAGGAACGCCTTCAGCACCTTGTTGGCGGTGCGGGGGAAGACGTAGTCGGTGCCCAGCAGGTAGAACTTCTTGGCGCCCAGTTCCTTGATCGCGTAGTCGGCCGCCGGCACGAGCTGCTGATTGGGGCTGGCGGCGGTGTAGAAGACGTTCAGCGACTGTTCCTCACCCTCGTACTGCACGGGGTAGAACAGCAGCGCGTTGTACTCCTCGAACGTCGGCAGGCAGCTCTTGCGGCTGACCGAGGTCCAGCAGCCAAACGTGGCGGCGACCTTGTGCTGCGTGATCAGTTCCTTGGCCTTCTCGTTGAACAGCGGCCAATCGCTGGCAGGGTCGACGACCACCGGCTCGATCTGCTTCCCGAGCACGCCGCCCTTGGCGTTGATCTCCTCGGCGGCCATCAGCACCACGTCCTTCAGCGACGTCTCGCTGATCGCCATCGTGCCGCTCAGCGAGTGCAGCACGCCGATCTTCACCGTCTCCTGCGCCATCGCGCTCGAGGCGAACGCGATACCGCACGTGGCGACCGCCAGCGCGAGGCTGCGCGTGGCCTTGGTCAGCAAACTCTTCATCATGAAAGATTCCTCCCGTCAAAGCGGTGACACCGGCAGCTCGACCCGCGCGGGCCGTAGCGCCGAGCACTCCTTGATGCGTAAAAGTTGGACAAACGACGAAAACGAATCGACTTCCCACAAACCGTCTGCACAAAACCGGACCAGCGGGGACACCAAGAGCTGGGACGAACGCCCGGTTCGACAACCCCGGCTCTACCCTCCCGCCGAGTGGGTCATAACAAAGCCAGTGCCATTGCATCGACGGGAGCGAATGTCTTGGGAAAGGCTCGTTTCGACATCAGGAATGGGGGTCAGACGCCTTAGGAGAGAGATCGACCGTTCAGAATCGCGCGCAGAAAGTAGGCGTTTGAAGTGGAACGACGCGCCGTTGCGCACGCTGTTGAAGCAGGTCCGCCACGCGGGGGTTGACCGATGACGCGTTGGTCAAGGGTCCCTCATAGACACCTATATAGATGTAAACGCGCGCTCTTCGTTGATCAGGGACGTGTCATCCCGATGGGAGGCATGCCGACCTGACCATCTCCCAAAGCCGAGAACCCTCTGTTGATTGAAATCCCTCAGGTCGTCTGAGACTCCCATCGGGATGACGAGTGCGCGCGATGCAACAGGGTTATGTCCGCCAGCCCTAAGGACCTCTTCGTCTCACGTAGCACGGGCGGCCCGCCCGTGGAGCCGCGGTACTCCGCGGTGCCGGACGGTACTCCGTCTGAGCTAAGAGCGCAAGCGATCTGTACTTCCGACTCGTCAGTCAGTCCCTTCGCTGGCGCGATTGCTGATTCGGATGGAGTACCATCCGATGCGTCGGGGTACCGACGCCATGGGCGAGCCGCCCATGCTACGGGAAGATCGAGCCCGCCTCCGCTCCGACCGTGGCAGGGGCGTCTCGCCCAATGCTCGTCGTAAGGCCGAGCGATGCTATCAACGGGTCACCGCTTGACCGGCGCGGCAAGCCAAGTATCAATTTCCTAATTCCAATCCACATGCATGGGGCGAGACGCGGTTCTGTTGAAAACACTCATTGTTGAACGCCAAGACGCCAAGAACGCCAAGGTAGGAAAGAAGAGATAAGCGGATTCTCTTGCCGTCTCTTCGCTTGGCGTCCTCGGCGTCTTGGCGTTCAATGTTCTTTTCAACGGAGCCGCAAGACGCCCATGCCACGGTAAAGGCGAGCGCGAGCGCGTGCTTCAACGCACTCAGACGGTCAGCCGGAGAACTGGACCGCCATGGCCTTTTCGGAACCCTCCGAATCATCCTCTGAGCTCGCCCAGATTCTCTCCGTCTGAAGTTCAACTTAGCACCCCCCTCCCCCTCAGACTCGATTTTCACACCCTAATCGGCGACAATCCCGCGACACCTTACATACAGGACTCTATGAACGACGTACGTATCGGCATCATCGGTTTCGGCAACATGGGACAGGCGCACGCGGGCTATATGGCCACGGTGAAGGGCGCCAAGATCGGCGCGATCGGCGACGTGGACGACGCCAAGCGCAAGTCGGCGGCCGAGAAATACGGCGTGCCGACGTTCGCCCACCATCGCGAACTGCTCGCCTCGGGCACGTGTGACGCGGTCATCGTCGCCACGCCCCACTACGACCACGTGCCGGTCGCTCGCGACGCGTTCGAGCACAAGCTGCACGTGATGATCGAGAAGCCCGTCGCCGTCTCGGTGACGGCCGCCCGCGAGATCAACGAGGCCGCCGCCCGCCACCCTAATCTGCGGTTCGGCATCATGTACAACCAGCGCACCAACCCCCTGTACCGCAAGATGCGCGACCTGATCGCCGAGGGCGAGCTGGGCGAGGTGACGCGCGTCACCTGGATCGTCACCAACTGGTTCCGCACCTGGACCTACTACGGTTCCGGCGGCTGGCGCGCCACCTGGGCCGGGGAAGGTGGCGGCGTGCTGATCAACCAGTGCCCCCACAACCTCGACTTGCTCCAGTGGATCACCGGCCTGATGCCCAACCGCGTGACGGCCGTCGGCTTCGTCGGCAAGACCCACCCGATCGAGGTCGAGGACGAGATGAGCGCCATCCTGGAATACCCCAACGGCGCCATCGGGCACTTCGTCACCTCCACCGGCGAGGCCCCCGGCACCAACCGCCTGGAGATCTGCGGCGACCGTGGCAAGATGATCTCCGAGGACGGGAAGCTGACCTTCTTCCGCACCCGCGCCAGCGTCTCCGAGACCAACAAGACCTCGTCCAACGGGTTCACCAGCCCCGAGACGTGGAAGTTCGACATCCCCATCCACCACAACAGCGAGATGGAGCACAAGATCGTCACCCAGCGGTTCGTCGACGTCATCCGCCAGGGCCGGCCCAACAGCGATTTGTTCGCCGAGGGCACCGAAGGCGTGCGCGGGCTGGAGATCGGCAACGCGATGATGATGAGCGGCCTGAATCGCCAGCCGATCACCCTGCCGATGGACGGCGCCGCCTACGACGCCTTCCTGATCGAGAACGCCACCAAGTACGGCGGCCGCAAGACCCTCACCGCCCGCCCCGCCGCAGGCGCCGCGGTCGACATGAACGCCAGCTTCGGACGGTAGTACCTGCCTTCGAGCAGAGGCAACGCCAAACGCAAAAACGCCACGGCTTGGATCACCCAAGCCGTGGCGTTCTCGTTTAACAACCGCACCGTGAATCGCGCGTCACCCCTGCCCGTTGCCAAGTTTAGCCGCTGGCACGCCCGCGGCTAACCCGGATCGACGCGATCTGAGGACGACCGGATCGTTCATCCGACGATGACAGAGTCCAAGTTGACACCCGCGTCGGTCGTGCTGGTCAGGCGGAGCAGGTTGCTGCCGGCCTTGAGGTCCAGCGTGAGCGTGACCACGTTCCAGTTATTCCACGAGCCGGTGCTGGGCATCGCGACGTTGGTGTACGCGACGACGTTGTTCACCGACACGCTCAACGGCCGGCTGGCCGTGTCACCATTGGCGTAGCGCAGTTGTACGGTCGTGGGCCCGGCGAACTCGCCCTCGATCTGCATCTGGACGTACGCTCCGGTGCCACCGAAATCGGCGTAGCCGGCGCCGGTGTAGCCGGGGTGCTTCGTATCGACGGCGACGTCGTTGCGGGTGGCGTTCTCGGCCTGGTAGGTGGTAACGCCCGTAACCAGGAGCGAGTCGAGGTTGGGGCCACCGGCGTCGAGCGCCCGCAGTACCACCGAGTCGTAGCCGAGGGTGGGCCACTGGGGTAGGTGCACGGTGACCGTCCGCCAGTTGGTCCACGAACCGGTGGATGGGAACGCGATCGTGCTGACGCGGTAGCCTTCGCTGTAGAGGTCGACCGGCCGGTCGGCGCCGCTACCGTTGGCGTACCGGAACTCAAGGGCAACCGGCCCGAGCGTGTCGCGCCTGACGAACAACTCCGCGATTGAGTCCTTTCCCCCGAAGTCAGCGTAACCAATGCCGGTGAAGCCGGCGTGTTCCTTGCCGATCGTGGTGCCGGACCGAAGCTGTTGCAGCGCCGCATCAACGGGTGGGTTGGCCGCCGGCATCTGGAGGAACCCGCTGCGGACGGTGAGCGAATCGAGGTTAGGTCCATCGAACCGGCGGACGACAAGGCGGATCGTGTTGACACCGCTGGACAGTCTGACGCCGATCTGGACGTTGCTCCATTCCGACCAAGACGGGGTGTTCGGGAAGAAGTACTCCCCAATGTTGACGCCGTTGACGATGACGTCCGTCGTTCGGTCGTCCGCACCGCCATGGGAGTAGCGGAAGTCGAGGACGTGCGGCCCATCGGTCGGGACATTTACGGTAAAGTTCACGCCCGACTCGCGATTGCCAAAGTCGGCGTACCCACTGCCAGTGTAGCCGGCGTGTTCACTTGTGACGATGGTCCCACCGAAGGGTGACGCCGATTCGGCCTCAATTCTGGCCGTGGGGACGAGGGGGGTGACCGTCATCTGGTCAACGTTGGGGCCACCGTCCCCGGTGGTGGCGACGATCCGGATGTCGTTGCCACCGGCCAGCAGGTACGAATCGGTGGTGACGGTTGCCCAGTTGTTCCAGCCACCGGTCGGCGCGAACTGAAGCGTGACGTTCCGGCCGTTGATGGAGATGTTCATCGGGCGGTTGGTCATGCCACCGTTGGCATAGCGGATGGCCAGTTGGGTCATGCCACCCGCGTTGCGGTTGACGGTGAACGCGGCGCCCGACCCACCGCCGGCAAAGTCGGCGTAGCCGGTGCCGTTGTAACCCCCATGCTGACTGGCGGCGACGGTGCCGCCGGTCAACCATGCCGACTCGGCCTGCAACGTCACCGGTGTCCCGCTGTCGTCAACCGGGTCGCCATCAAGGCGGTACAGGATCGTCCCCGGGAAGGACATGTTGTTCCGAAAGTCAACCGCGCCACCTGCGACGACGATGTGGCCCGAGGGGTCGTTAGCGATGCCAAAAGTATATGCGGTCTCGAACGGATGATAATAGAATCGCAGCGACGCGCCGTACGGTGTTCCGCTATTCTCGGGCGCGAACGTCGTGTCCGGCGACAGATCCGTAGCAAGGTAACGCGAGACATACGACGACGAGTAACCGGACGATCCCGTGACCGTCAGCCGTCCATTAGCATAGGCAATCGCTGCGCCGGTAGCCCTCCACCCCGTGCCAGTGTTGTAACTGGTCTCCACCATCCGGCTGGCCTTCAAGTCGCCAGTGGGATCGAGCAGCATAAGACCGAGGTTCGTCACACGGTCAAAAGATTCGTTGGATCGCGTGGCATCGCCCGAGAGCGCCACGTCGCCATTTGGCAGCACGACCAGATCATTCAGCGAGCCGCCCTTCCCGTCCGCAAAGAGGTAGGAGCTTTGCGTGAAGACATCCGTGGCGCGGGTGCCGTTGCTGTTCAACGCAAAGACGTTGAACCCCGAGCCGCCGCTGCCGCTGCCGACGACGATCTTGCCCGTCGGCAGTATGCCGATCGCGCGTCCGGGGAGCCCGTCGGCGGCCGTCGTGCGGTAATACCCGGTGCCTCCGGCGAACGTGGTATCGGTCGCGCCGGAAACGGTCAGCCGGCCCACGACGGTTCCGTAGTCAGGGTCGGTTTGCCTAATGGTAACGCTAGGCGTCACGCTGCCCACGAGCAGCACCTTCCCATCGGCCTGCAGCGCGATGTCGGCAACGTGATCGTTGATCGTGCCGACGTGCCACGTGCGCTTGCCGTCGTCGCTGAACGATGTGTCGAGCGTGCCGTTGGCGTTCAGTCGAACGATGGCGAAGTCGGTGCCGACGTCGAACGTCGAGGTCGTGAATCCGCCGACCACGATCTTGCCCTGTGGCGTGAGCGCGACGGCGGTCGCGTAGTCGTCGTCGCGCAAATCCACGTACGCCAAGCCGTCGCCGCTGAAGGTGGTGTCGAGCGTGCCGTTGACGTTGTAGCGCGCGACGATCATGTCGCGGTCGCCGGTGGTCGTGTTCCCGACGGCGATGATCTTGCCATCCGTCTGGACGACCGTCGCGTTGAACTGGGCGTTGGCCAGCGTCGGGGCGAACCCACCGGCCCCGAACGTCGTGTCGAGGTCGGACGCCGACAGAAGCGTGCGGGCCTCCAGTTGCTCGATGCACTTGGCAAGCCGAGCGGACGCCGAATTATTACGATGTTGATGTTTGTGAGCGCGCATGGCGTGTTTGACCTCGTTCGAACAAGCGAATGGTGGGACGCAACAAAATAACGATCGAAGCCCCTCGAGAGGACGGATCGGCCAAATGCGTGTGGTCACCCGGACACACGCGATCGACGGTCGATCCACGATACCGCACACCCTAATTGAACGGACGAAGCAATGTCAATCAGCAATCCGCGTGGCGTGCCGGTGCAGTCGCACGTCGACACGCGAGACCGGTTATACGGATTGGGTTTGATTCCTGCGCGTACCACGGGCGGCTCGCCCGTGTCTTGCCGTAACAAACACGGTCGGGCCGCCCGTGGTACGGCAGATCAACGCGTACGTATTGAACCCGATCCGTACTACTTCTGCGCTTGCCCCGCTGCGGTTGAAATGCATGGCCGCAGCGGCGAGCATCAGCCACATGCAGCTTTCCGTTGAACACGTCGCGTGGCAGGTGGACGATCCCGTCGCGGTCGCGCAGTGGTACGTGAGGCACCTGGGCTTCCGGGTCGTCCGCCGGAACGACAACGACCCCGCCCGCACGCACTTCCTGGCCGACGCCGGCGGGCGGTGCGTCGTCGAGATCTACCGCAACCCCGCGGCCAGCGTGCCCAACTACCGCGCGATGCACCACCTGCACCTGCACCTGGCCCTGGCCGTGACCGACCCACGGGCCACGCGCGACGCGCTGCTGGCGGCCGGCTGCACGGTCGACGACGACCTCCGCACCACGCCCGCCGGCGACCAGCTCTGCATGCTGCGCGACCCGTTCGGCTTCGCCGTCCAGCTGTGCAGGCGCGCCCGCCCGCTGATCTGACCGCGGTCGAGCGGGGGCCGGTGGTGCTGCTGCGCGACGCCGTGGGACAACGGGCGGGCAAGGCCGCGTCATCGCCACCTGTCGCGTCCCAAGTTTAGCCGCGGGCTTGCGCGCGATGGAAGCAAACATGCCACCGCGAGCAAGCTCGCGGCGAAACCCGGGACGCTACGGTTGGAACTGACGCGCGATACGGTCGACAAACGCTGCGACGCGATTGTGACATCGTGCGATCCCGCGACGAAGGGAGGCGGCAGGGGGCGGCGGCGGGGGTCACGCCACGCGGCGCGCGTGTTCCGGCCAGTTGATCTCGGCCGGGGGGCAGGCGGGCTTGGCAAACAGGAACCCCTGCAGCAAATCGGCGCCGCAGTCGATGCTCAGCTGCATCTGGCTGGCGGTCTCGATGCCCTCGGCGATCACCTGCGCGCCGGCGTCGTGCGACGCGGTCACCAGTTCGCATACCCGCGCGCGGGCGGCGGGGTCGGTTTCGGCCCGCACGACCAGGTCGCGGTCGAGCTTCACGAAGTCGGGGTGCAACTCTTCAATGTACTTCACGCTGCTGAAGCCCGCCCCCATGTCGTCCACCGCCGTCGCGACGCCGCGCTCGCGGTAATAGTTCAGGATGTTCAGCAGGCGATCCATGTCGGGGATCTGCTCGGTCTCCACGACTTCGAACACGATGCGAGAGAGGTCAACGCGGAACTTGCGGGCGGCCTCCATCGTGGTGCGCAGGCAGATCTCGGGATCGTAGATCGTGTTGGGCATGAAGTTGATGAACAGCTTCTCATCGCGGGCGATGAACTTCGAGGCGTTGTAGATCGCGCAGCGGCGGGCCCGCTGGTCGAGCTGGTGTTGCAGGTTCAGCGCCTCGCATGCGCCGATGATCTGCCCGGCGCCGTAGTTCGTGCCGCTGACCGGTTCGCGGGCGCGCATCAGGGCTTCCTGCCCAACGACCTTGCCCGTGCGGGCGTCGACGATCGGATGGAAGACGCTGTACAGCCAGCCCTCCTCCAGCGCGTCGCGCACCCACTCGTGTTCCCAGGTGGCCAGCATCTTCGAAAGCGGTTCGGCGAAGATCAGGGCGTTGACGGCGTCGCGGTCGGTGTGAACGCCGCGCGGCGCGTAGGTGGCGCGGATGCAGGACTGCGTGTACGCCGACACCTGCTTGCGCAGCACGACCGCCACTTCCGACAACTGACGAAGCGAACCGGTCACCACCAGCAGCGCCCCGAGTTGGGTGGCCCGAAAGTTAGCGGTGGCAAGCACCGCTTCCAGCACCGCCGACGCATCGGCGTCCTGCGCAGCCAGCAGCACGGCACCGATGCCGGGGGCTCGGCCTGGGACCTGTTCGCAGCGCAGGCAACCGTTGGCCGTCGGGGCACAGGCGGTCTTGCAGGCTTCATGTTGTTTGGGTGACGAGCAGGTGGTGGCAATCTCTTGCATAGCGAACAACTCCGGTACTACAAAATCGGCAACTCCATAATTCATCGTCTGGTCCGCAAACCGTCTTAATTGCGTCAGAATGACACTTCTCCCGTTATTTGCAGCCGCCCGGCATGTCGGATACCGTCGCCGATTCGCCGGGCAGCAGTACGACGCGGTGATCGCGACCGACGTGATCAAGCGCGCATCAAAAACGACGTCGCCGTCGTTCGGGTGATGTAGTCGTTGCTGAAGCCGGGCGGGGATTTGATGATCGCAGTGCCGGCCGGTCCGAAGCTGTTCGGGGATTCCGACGAACAGGTGAAGCACTATCAACCAGGACACGCTCAAGATGTACCGCGAGGTGCTGCCGAGCGGGGTGCGGGTGCTCCGGATCGACATGAACACGCGTGCTAGCGCATCGAGATGGAGAACAGACCAAACTCATGACGGAACTTTCGCCCCCCTCCTCGTCGATCGACCCACCCCCCTACGCTCCTGTAGCCAACGATTTGCCGTTGGCAGCCCCCGCGGAAGGTCGATGGGAACGCTGGATTCTGCGCCTCGGCGTGCCGCTGCTGATCCTCGTGATCATGCAGGTCCAGATCTTCTACACTACCTCCGGGCACATGTACGGCACGACCAAGAGGGGTGCGCACGCCTGGTGGGGTGGATCGCACTATTACAACGCCTTAGCCGACGGCTTCGTGAAGGGTGAGGTGTCGCTGGCGGAACGGCCCTCGGCGGACCTGACGTCGCAGGCCGACCCGTACGACCCAGCTCAAAATTCCGGCCGAAAGCTGCACGACGCCATCCTGTTCAAGGGCGCCGACGGGGAGTGGCGCTACTACTTGTACTGGGGCCCGGTCCCGGCGGCCCTCGTTGCGGTCGTCAAGTTGATCGCGGGCACGGAGACGGTCGTCCATGACCAGCACCTCACGATGCTGTTCTCGTGCATGACGCTCTTGAGCACGGCGCTGATCTTCCTATGGATCCGCAGGCACCTGATACCCGAGACGCCGTTAACGCTGCTGTTTTTCGTGATCGCGATGGCCGGATTGCTGCCCACGCAGTTGTACTTCATCGCGAGACCGATGGTGTACGAGGCGTCGATCCAAGGCGGGCAGGCGTTCCTGATCGCCGGGACGTTCTGCGCATTACTGGGTGCGGGCACGCGCGTGCGGTGGGTGGCGCTGCTGCTGGCAGGTCTCTTCTGGGCGATGGCGATGGGGACGCGGCCAAGCCTGTCGCCGGCGATTGCGGTGATGTCGTTCATGATCGCTGGCCGGGTCTGGTCGCTGGTGGGCATCCGCAACTGGCGGGCATGGCTGCCGTCGGCGCTGGCGCTGGGCCTGCCGCTCCTGCTGGCGCTGGGGCTCTGGCTGACCTACAACTACGCGCGGTTCCAGGACCCGCTGGAGTTCGGCTTCATCTATCAGTTGGCTGGTACGGACACCCGGCGCCTCGCGGAGCTGGGCTACTCGTCGTGGCGGTTGATCGAGACGAACGTGACGTCGTACCTGACGACCCCGGTGAAGATCATCGGCACGTTCCCGTTCATCACCGCCACCGGCTCGCTGCCGGAGTTGCCGTTGACCCACTACGTCCCGGCGCACATGGCGTTCGAGTCGACCGGCGGGCTGCTGTGGACCTCGCCGATCCTGTACTTCGCGGTGGTGCCGCTCCTGCTGGCCGCCCTCGAATGGCGGCGGCGGCGGGCCAACTCGAACGCCGAGAAGTGGACATCGATGATGTTCATCGTTGGCGCGGTCGTCGGCATCCTGCCTGCGCTGACGCTGACGGCGACCACGATGCGTTACCTGATGGATTGCCTGCCAATGCTCGCGCTGGCGGCTGGCGTGGGCATCTGGCAGGCGGCGCGACCGTTCGTGCGGGCCGGGCGCACATACTATACACTGGCCGGGATACTGTGGGTCGTGTCGGCGTGGACGCTGTTGGTCGCGCTGATGTTCGGGTTCACCGGTTACTCACCCGGCGCGTTCGAAGAGCGTAACCCCAAGCTGTGGCAAAAGTTCCAGGTATTTTTCGCCTCGTAGATCATTGCGACGGGCTTCCCTTATGGCCAAGTATTTCATTGTCGGTGGTGCCGGGTTCATCGGCAGTCACCTCGTGCGCCACCTGCTGGCCGACGAGCCCGACGCCGCCGTCGCCATTTACGACAACTTCTCCAGTGGCCGCGAGTGGCACCTCGGTGAGAACCTCAGTTCGCCGCGCGTGACCATTGTTCGAGGCGACGTGAAGGACCTGCCCGCCCTGACGGCCGCCATGGCCGGTCACGAGCACGTTTACCACTTCGCGTCCAACCCCGACATCGCAAAGGCCGTCAAACAGCCCGACATCGACTTCTGGGAAGGCACCTACCTCACCCAAAACGTTCTGGAAGCCATGCGGCAATCCGGCGTGAAGAAGCTCACCTATGCCAGTGGCAGTGGCGTGTACGGCGACACGGGCAGCACGCCGGTTTACGAAGATTACGCCCCCCTGCTTCCCATCAGCACCTACGGCGCCAGCAAGCTGGCCGGTGAAGCGCTCATCAACGCCTACTGCTACATGTTCGACATGGCCGCCCTGGCGTTCCGCTTCGCCAACGTGGTCGGCCCGCACCAGACGCACGGCGTGTCGTACGACTTCATCCGCCGGCTGATGGAGGACCCCACGCAGCTGGCCATCCTGGGCGACGGCCAGCAAAGCAAGTCGTACGTGCACGTGGACGACGTCGTCAGCGCCCTGCGCTTCGTCGCGGCGCGGGGCATGAGCGGGTTTGGCTATTACAATGTGGCCACGGAAGATTACGTCACCGTCCGCGAGATCGCCGACCTAGTCTGCGCCCGCCTGGGCATCACCGGCACGACCTACCACTTCGGGGGTGGCGCCCGCGGCTGGAAGGGCGACGTGCCGCTCGTGCGCTTCGATTCGAGCAAGCTGCGCGCGCTCGGTTGGCGCAACGGGCGCACCGCCGTTCAGGCCCTGCAAGACTCGATCGACTCGATGATCGCCGACGCCAAAGAAGGAAACCTCTATCGTGCGAGCTGAAGAAATCCTGGCCAACGTGAACGAGAAGAACGTCGCCACCACCTGGGACGACGCGCACCACTATTCCCCCGCCCCGCGGCATCGCCGGCGGTTGATCATGAAGGCGCTGCGCGGCATTCAGTTCAGCGACTGCCTGGACGCCGGTTGCGCCCAGCCGTTCCTGATCGAGGAGATCGCCCAGCGGTTCAACGTCAAAGGCTACGGCTGCGACATCTCCGACCAGGTGATGGCCGCGGCGCGCCAGAGCCACCCTGCGATGGAGTTCCAGGCGCTGGACCTCACCGCCGAGCGCTGGCCCGGCGACAAGCAGTTCGACCTCGTCGTCTGCAGCGAGGTGCTCGAACACATTCCCGAATGGCGGCTGGCGCTGGCCAATTTGGTCAAGATGACCCGCAAGCACCTGCTGATCACCGTGCCGGGCGGCAAGATCCGCATCATGGACAAGATGGTCGGGCACCATCAGCACTTCAGTGGCGCCGAACTGCGCGAGGAACTGAACAAGCACGACTTCGACGTGCAGTACGTGCGCCGCTGGGGCTTCCCGATGCACTCGATGTACAAGTCGAGCATCAGCATGCTCTCGCCCGACAAGCTCTACGACTCGTTCGCCGGCGGCAAGTACGGCACCGGTCAGAAGCTCATCAGCAACATGATCTACGGCACCTTCTTCCTCAACGACCTCTTCGGTGGTGGCGAGCAGGTGCTGTGCATGTCGCACCGCAAGGGGACCAGCCAATGACGGCCGCCGCTACGCAGTCCACCACAACAACGACCCCTGCTGAGGCAACGCGCCCCGATGGCGCCGCCAACGACGCGCCGCTGGTCACCATCCTCGTCCCCTGCATGAACGAGGAACTGGTCGTCGGCGAGTTCGTCGACTGGTGCTGGCAGGGCCTGCGCGACGCGGGCGTCACCGGTGAGGTGGTCCTGATCGACTCCAGTTCCGACCGCTCGCCCGAGATCGCCGAGGCGCGCGGTGCGCGCATCTGCAGCGTGCCGAAGCGCGGGCTGGGACGGGCCTACATCGACGGCCTGAGCGCCGTGCGCGGCAAGTACGTGATCGTGGGCGACTGCGATTTGACCTACGACTTCCGCGAGATCGGGCCGTTCATCCAGAAGTTGAACGAGGGATACGACTTCGTGATGGGCACGCGCATGAAGGGCCGCATCGACGAGGGCGCCATGCCCAAGATGCACCGCTACTTCGGCACGCCCGTGACCACCTGGATGCTCAACCGCATCTACAAGACGCCGTTCAGCGACATCCACTGCGGCATGCGCGGCTTGACGCTCGACGCGTTCAAACGACTGGATTTGCAGAGCCAGAGCTGGCAGTACGCGTCGGAGATGATCATCAAGTCGGTCCACATGGGCTTCCGCAACACGGAAGTGCCCATCCACTTCCTGAAGGACCGCGAGGGCCGCGTCAGCCACCTGAAGCGCGGCGGGTACTTCACGTTCCTGGCACCCTGGTACGCCGGGTGGATCACGCTGCAGGCGATGTTCACCTTCGGCGCCGACTATTTCCTGTTCAAGCCGGGCATCATCCTGCTGGCGCTGGGCCTGCTGCTCACGCTGCCACTGAGCTTCGGCCCGCTAACGGTCGGCGGTATCGGTTTGAGCCTGCACTGGATGCTGCTGGGCCTTACGATCAGCCTGCTGGGTTTGCAGATGGTGCTGATGGGCATCGTGGCCAAGGTGCTCTACGACTATCAGGGCCACGTCACAAACTGGTGGTTGCGCCTGTTCAACTACAACCGCGCAATGATCGTCGCGATGGCGTTGTTCGTCGTCGGCGTCGCCTGCGCGATGCCGCTGGTCTGGCTGTACGTCAGCAGCGGCCTGGCGCTGCCACCGGAACTGGGCTGGCAGAACTATCTCTTGGTGACCGGCCTGCTGGCCGTGGTGGCGTCGTTCCTCGTCTTCTCGTTCACGCTGTTGCTGCACGCGACGGATTCCATCAAGAAACGCAGAGGTGGTGTTTAGCCGCGAGCTTGCTCGCGATAAACGGTCCACCTCGCGAGCAAGCTCGCGGCTAAACGGCGACCGACGCGCGGCTTCGTCTATTTGAACGAACTAAGACATGCAAAACCTGACCTGGACATCCTCCCCCGACTCAATCGCCTGCCAGGATGGCAACGGCGCCACGGTTTACCGCGACTCGCAGGACCACTGGACGAACGCCGTCTGCCGGCTGCTGGGCCTCTCGGACGCCGAGGGCCGCCAATGGGTGGAAACCGTCGCGGCGGTCGCGCGGCAGCAGCATGCGACGCCGTTCGACCGCCTGTCGATCGACGCCGCCTTGGCCGTGCTACGACAGGCAACCCACCAGTACTTTTCGATTCCCGAACGCACGCCCGCGCTGCCCCCCACGCCGGGCCCAACCGGTGCCAAGGCCGACCTCTGGTACGCCACCACGATGCGCGAGGCCCCCGAGTTTGCCGTCGCGGGCAACGCTGCGCATCAGCATGGCTGGCTGATCGACACTCGGGCCACCAGCGAACGGTTGACCGAAACGGTCGAGTACGACCAATCCTATTTCGAAGGTGAGACACACGGCCTGGGTTACGGCAAGTACCTCGAACAGCAGGGCTGGCGGCTGGAGAAGGCCGCGCGGCTCATCCGGCAGATCGACGCCGCCTGCTTATACGCCGGTCACACGCTACCGGCCGACAAGCGCGCGATCGACATCGGCAGTGGCTACGGCTTCTTCCGCAAGGCGCTCGGCGATGCCGGCTGGCAGCACGATGGCGTCGAGCTGTCCGCTTACGCCTGCGAGGTCGGCAGAAAGCTCTTCGGCTTCGACACCTACGCCGGCAGCGCCGAGGCCTACTTAGCCGAAATGAACGCCGCCGGGCGGTATCACCTGGCCGGCCTGTGGGATGTGATCGAGCACGTCCCCGACCCCGCCGAGACGTTCCGCACGATCGCGACGCTGCTGGCGCCCGGCGGCCTGGTCGCCATCCGCACGCCGAGCATCGCCGCGGTGGAACTGGACGTCTTTGGGCCGGCGTATCACTCGCTGAAGAAGGAACACTTGAACTACTTCTCGCCGGCCAGCCTAGGGCGGCTCCTGGGCGAGGCGGGACTGTCGCCGCTGTTGATCACAACGCAATCTCACCTGCTGAACGGGTTCTTCCCGGGCAAGGTGCTGACGTACGACAAGGTGTTGAAGGGTTCGGATATCTTCGCGGTGGCGAGGAAGGTTTGAGGAAGAATGACCAATGTCCAAGCCAGAATGACCAGTCAATGACGAATGTCCAATGACCAATGGGGGGCAATCGCTTCTTTGGTCATTGGGATTTGGACATTCATCGGTCATTAGGGTTTGGTCATTGGATTTTATAACTATGTCGCAATTGAGAATCGCCATCTTCGGTGCGGGCCTGTTGGGTCGCGAGCGGCTCAAGGCCGTGCGCACGCTGCAGAAGCGCGGCCGTGACGTCGTGGTCAGTGGGGTGTTCGACCCGCACCTCGGCGACGTCGCCAAGTTCAAGGCCGACTTCGACGTGCCGCTGTACAAGGATGAAGCCCAACTGCTGGCCGACAAGCCCGACTGGATCGTCGTAGCCACGCCGCACGACAGCGCCCCGGGCATTGCGATCGCCGCGATGGAGCGCGGGTGCAAGGTCTTGCTCGAAAAGCCGATGGGCCGTGGGCTGAGCGAGGCGCAGACGATCCTGGCGAACGAAAAGTTCCCCGGCCAGCTTTGGGTCGGCTTCAACTACCGCTTCTTCGAAGGCTTGGCCGCGGCGCTGCGCGATTTGCGGGCGGGCGCGTTCGGCAAGCTGATCTCGATCAACATGCTGCTGGGCCACGGTCACCAACCCGGGGCCGAGAAAAGCTGGAAGCTGGACCCGATCGCAGCGGGCGGTGGCTGCCTGATTGACCCCGGCATTCACCTGCTGGACCTCTGCCACTACTTCGCCGGGCCAAACGTGACCGCGATCGGTGGCCGGGCCTGGAGCGGGTATTGGAACACCGGCATTGAAGAAGAATGCAACCTGCTGCTGGACGGCGGCGAGGGCGTGACGATCAACCTGCAGGTGTCGATCGTCCGCTGGCGCAGCGCGATGCGCATCGAGCTGCACGGCACCGAGGGCTACGCGATCATCACCGGTAAGAACCGCAGCTTCGGCCCGCAGAAGTACGTGCGCGGCAAGCGCTGGGGCTGGCTGGGTGGCGGCACGCAGGCCGATTCGGAACAGACCGTCATCGAGACCACCGGCGAGGACGTGTTCGCCGACGAACTGGACGCCATGCTGTTCCCCGACCCCAGCCGTCTGGCCCAACCGTGCGATGCGCAGCAAGGCCTGGCCAGCATGCAACTGCTGGCCGACTGTCGCCGCGTGATGGGCCTGAACGATGGTGTTGCCTGACCAGAACCGCCGCTGGCGCGCCGTTCGATGCAACGAAGAAGAGATTGAGCTGACTGCCCGATCGTGAAGAAGGATTGTTATGCGTTATTTCGTCACCGGCGGCGCCGGGTTTATCGGTAGCAACCTGGTCGATCGCCTGCTGGCGGGCGGGCACAGCGTCACCGCGTACGACAACCTCGTCACCGGGCAGCTTCGTTTCCTGGACGACGCCCACAAGACCGGTGGCGACCGCTTCAAGCTCGTCGAAGGCGACATCCTCGACGACGCCCGACTCGCCGCTGCCATGGCCGGCCACGACTTCGTCTTCCACCTGGCCGCCAACGCCGACGTGCGCTTCGGCACCGACCACCCGCGCAAGGACCTCGAGCAGAACACGATCGCGACCTACAACGTGCTGGAATCGATGCGGCACGCGAAGATCAGCCAGATCGCGTTCTCGTCCACCGGCAGCATCTACGGTGAAAGCCCGGTCATCCCGACGCCGGAGGATGCGCCGTTTCCCATCCAGACGAGCCTGTACGGCGCCAGCAAGCTGGCCGGTGAAGGTTTGATCGCCGCCTACTGCAGCGGGTTTAACTTCCGCGCGTTCATCTTCCGCTTCGTCTCCATACTCGGCGAACGCTACACGCACGGTCACGTGTTCGACTTTTACGATCAGCTGGCGCAACACCCCGGCCACATCCGCGTGCTGGGCAACGGCCTGCAGCGCAAGAGCTACCTCTACGTGCAGGACTGCATCGACGCGATCTTCACCGTCATCGAACGCTCGACCGAGGCGGTGAACATCTACAACCTGGGCACCGACCAATACTGCCAGGTAAACGATTCGCTCGGCTGGATCTGCCGCACGATGGACGTGCAACCCGAACGCCAGTACACCGGCGGCGACCGCGGGTGGATCGGGGACAACCCGTTCATCTTCCTGGACACGAAAAAGGTCCGCTCGCTCGGCTGGCAGCCAAAGCTGTCGATCGAGCAAGGCGTTGTGCGGACCGTCGAATACCTCGCGGCCAACCCGTGGGTGTTCGAAGCACGCAGCTAGGGAGCCACGAAGGCGCGAAGGCACAATGGGAGACACGGCGTGATGCGGGTTGATCTTTCTTCTGTAGGACAGGCATTCCTGCCTGTCTCTCCCCCCGCTCTCCCCCCGTATTCGGTCTTCTGTGGCACAGACATTTTTGTCTATGTCTCCCCCGGCTTTTCTGATCTGCGACACACTGAATAGGATCCCAACGTGCCTGCCGACTACGCAAAACAAATCGCCCTCGTCACCGGCGCCTCGCGCGGCCTCGGCCGCGAGATCACGAAACACCTCGCCACCGCCGGCTTCACCGTCGCCGCGGTCGCGCGCGACGCGGCCGCGCTAGATGAAACCGTCACCTACGCCGGCGGCAACGTCAAACCCTTCGCTGCGGACCTGGCGAACCTTGATTCGCTTCCCAACCTCATCACGACCATCACCCGCGACCTCGGCCCGATCAACGTGCTGGTAAACAACGCCGCCATCCAGGGCCCCATGGGCCTGTTCGACGAGTTGGACTTCACCCAATGGCGGGCCGTGTTCGACGCCAACCTGTTTGCCCCGATGCGCCTCTGCCAGCTCGTGCTGCCCGCGATGCGCCAGCGCAAGGCCGGCAAGATCATCAACCTGTCCGGTGGTGGCGCCACCGCGCCGCGGCCGCACGTGACGGCGTACGCCGGCAGCAAGTGCGCCATGGCGCGGCTCACCGAAACGCTGGCGACCGAGTACCGCGAGTTTAACGTCGACATCAACGCTGTTGCGCCCGGCGCGATGAACACGCGCATGCTGCAGGAAACCCTCGCCGCCCAACTGCCGCTCGAACACGCCAAGGCGATCCAGCAACAACAGACCGGTGGCGCCCCACCCGAAAAGGCCGCCGAGCTGATCGCCTGGCTCGCGTCGCCCACCAGTAATGGCATCACCGGCCGGCTCATCAGCGCCGTGTGGGACGGCTGGCGCGACCTGCCATCCCATCGCGACGATCTGGAGAAGTTCGCCGACCTCTACACGCTGCGGCGGGTGATTCCGAAGGACCGTGGGTTGAGCTGGGAGTAGCTTTCGTACCACGGGCGGCCCGCCCGTGTTTCCGGATGAACGCGAAGAGAAGACACGGGCGGGCCGCCCGTGGTACGGCAAATATGAACATCGCCATCATTGGTTGCGGGCTGATCGGGAACAAGCGGGCCAAGGCCCTGCCGAAGGACGACGTTCTCATCGCCGCGGCAGACGTGAACACGGCCCGGGCGCAGCAGTTTGCGGCCAGCTACCCGAGTTGCAAGCACGTCTCGACCGACTGGCAGGCGATCGTCACGCGCGACGACGTCGACGCCGTTGTCGTCGCCACAACGAACGACCAGCTTGCTCCGGTGACGCTGGCGGCCATCGAAGCGGGTAAGCACGTGCTGGTGGAAAAGCCCGCCGCCCGTAGCGCCGCCGAGATCGCCCCCCTGCTGCCCGCGGCAACGAAACACAAGGTCGCGGTGAAGGTGGGGTTCAACCATCGCTGTCACCCGGCGTTGCTGAAGGCCCGCGAGATCGTCGACAGTGGCGCGCTCGGTCCCATGATGTTCGTCCGCGGCCGCTACGGACATGGCGGGCGGTTAGGCATGGAAAAGGAATGGCGCGGCAACCCCGAAATCGCCGGCGGTGGTGAAATGCTGGACCAGGGCGTCCACCTGATCGACCTCGCCCGCTGGTTCCTCGGCGACTTCACCGACGTCAGTGGTCACGTCGGCACGTTCTTCTGGAACTGGCCCGTTGAAGACAACGGCTTCGCCCTCCTGAAAACCGCCGATGCCAAGGTCGCCTGGCTGCACGCCAGTTGCAGCGAGTGGAAGAACCTATTCAGCCTCGAAATCTACGGCCGCGACGGCAAGCTCGCGATCGACGGCCTCGGTGGCAGTTATGGATTAGAGCGCCTCGCGTTCTACAAAATGCTGCCCCAAATGGGCCCGCCGGAGACGACGATCTGGGAGTATCCCGGTGAAGACAGGAGCTGGCAGGTCGAGTGGAGCCAGTTCAAGGAAGCGGCCTTCGCTCGCACCGCGCCTGACAGCGGCAACCTGAACGACGCCTACGCGACGCTGAAGATCATCGATCAACTCTACGGGCGAAACTGACGCCCGACTGTGCGATCGACGCATCACCTTCCACTCGACCGCCGGCGGAACTCGGCCGGCGAGACGCCGACGATCTGCTTGAATCGCTTGGAAAAGTGAAACGCGTCGCAAAAGCCGCAACGCTCGGCCACCGTGGCCAGCGTGAGGCGCGGGTCGACTAACATGTTGGCGGCTGCGTCGATCGCGCGGGTGGTGCGGTAGCGGCTGGGCGTCATGCCCGACAGTTTGGCAAACCGCTTGCGAAAGGTGTCGAACGGCATCCCCAACTGCCGCGAGACGGTGTTGAGCGACGCCGGGCTGTCCAGCGGTATCGCGTCGATCAATCCCTTGGCCGCCGACAACCACGCCTGCCCCCCTTCCCCTTGCCGTGATGCCGTCGCGATGTCTGCGAGCAACTGCTGCATGCGGCACAGCGATTCCAACCCCGCCGCCAGATCGCCACCGGTCGGCTCACCGGCCGCGGTGATGAAGCGGCGCAGCCAATATTCGACCGGTTCGAGGTGAACGATCGGCCCCTCGGCGCCAATCAATCCCGCGGCCCGCCACGCATCGAACACGGGGCCGTCGAAGACGACGTAGAACTCCTCCCACGTCCCATCCGCCGGCGGGCCATACGTGTGCGCCACCTCTGGGTACACGAAGATCAGATCCCCCGCCCGCACGGGAATGCGGGGCCCGTTGGCCTCGCTGTAGTACCCCTGCCCCGCCAGCAGGTAAACGACCGCGTATTTGCCGAAAATCCGCATGCCCATACCACTGCCCCCCGGCATATGGCGGACAAACCCGGCGCTGTTTACGCCACCTGCCGCGGGAATCGCCGCATTCTGGCAGATAAGCCGGCTCGAATGATCACTGGAATCAATGGCGACATGCATGCCAAAATATACATGCACTGAACCAATCAGGCCATTCCGTAACCGGATTTTACATGGCATGTTCAGTGCGTAGTCACTCGAACAAGGGAAACGCAATGTCCGCTTCAACCATGACGCTGCCACGACTGACGATGATGGGCGAGGAGATCGAGGCCGTTGAAAACCTCGACGATTGCACGCCTCTGCTGAACGACCCCGACGCCTTGCGCCAGCAGATGGCGACGAACGGGTACGTCTACCTCCCCGGCTACCTCGGTCGCGATCGCGTGAAGGCGGCCCGGCGCGTGTTTATCGATGAACTGCAGCGCCGTGGCATGTTGCATCCCGACCGCGACCCGATGGACGGCTTTTACAACCCCGCCGCTGGCGCGCCCGGCTTTGCCGGTGGCCGGTTGGAGACGTTGTTCCCCGATCCACAGCCGATTCACGACGCGCTCTACACCGGCCCGATGATGGCCTTCTTCCGCACGCTCTTCGGTGACGGCATCGACGTACGCCACTACGACTACACCTGGACGCGCCAGGTGAACCCCGGCCCAGCCACGCCGCTCCACTCCGACGTCGTCTACATGGGCCGTGGCACGCATGAGCTGTACACCGCTTGGACGCCGATGGGCGACAACAGCTTCGACCTTGGCGGTTTGATCCTGCTTGAGGGGTCGAATAACCACGCCGGTCTGGCCAAGTCGTACTGGCGGTCGGACGTCGACTCCTTCTGCAGCAACAAAGCCGACAAACGCGACGGTTGGGCCAAGGCCAACGGTATGGGCGGCAGCCTGCGCGGTTCCGCCAACCAGATCCGCCGCAGCTTGGGCGGCAAGCGTTGGGTGACGGCCGACTATCGCATGGGCGACGTGGTGCTCTTCAGCGTCTACACCGTACACGGCGGCACCGACAACCGCAGCGACCGCCTCCGCCTCTCGACCGACACCCGCTATCAGCGCGCCGACCAGCCCGCTGACGAACGCTGGATCGGTGAACAGCCCGCGGCCCACGGCCCCAACGCCAAACGCGGCCTGATCTGCTGATGAGGCCTGGCGTTCACCCGCACACCGGTCTTGCCGCTTCAGCGGTAAGGTTTACCATTTGCGGGTGAACCCCATGCTCAATCCCCAACAGCTATCCACCTTGCTTGCGGCGATGGACCGCGTCATTCCATCGGATGAGTTCCCATCCGCCTCCCAAGCGGGCGGGATGACCTTCATCGATCGGCTGTTCCGCACCGACCTCGCGCACCGCACCCCTGAACTGGCTGCGCTGCTCGATCAGATCGATGCCGCGGCTAAATCGCAGCACGATCGCAGCTTCGCCGACCTCGCCGAAGCGCAACAGGACGCCGCGCTAACCGCGGTCGAAGATTCACCGTCGCGCAAGGCATTCGCGTGGCTGGTGGACATCATCAACGAAGGCTACTACGCCGACCCCGCCAACGGTGGCAACGCCGATGCGGTATCCTGGAAAATGATCGGCTACGCGCCGCGCGTGCCGGGCTACGACGGTTCGCAGCAGGTGCTGGGCGACACCGCTCATCCGCGATCATTAGGGGAGAGCGCACGATGAGCGAGTACGACACGATCGTAATTGGCGCCGGTGGTGCCGGCGGCATCGTCGCCGGGCGATTGGCCGAGATGGGCAGGACCGTCCTCCTGCTGGAACGCGGCCAGCAGATGGCCGTCGGTGATGTATCTCGCGACCACCTGCGCAACCACCGGCTGCCCGTGTACGGTCACAACACCGGCCCCGACTTGGACCGCAACCCGCGCGTGCTGATCGACGCCCACGGCCAGCGCCACGAGCTGCGCCCGCACCAAGGGGACTATCACAACAACGCCATGGTGGTGGGTGGCGGCACGCTCGTGTACGGCGCGCAGTCGTGGCGTTTCATGCCGCAGGACTTCCGCATGGCCAGCCTGTACGGCGTGCCGGAGGGGTCGTCGCTGGCGGATTGGCCGATCACGTACGACGACCTCGAGCCTTACTACACGCAGGCCGAGTGGGAACTGGGCGTGGGTGGCGACGGCGACGCGATGGTCCGCCACGGCCCGCGTTCCAAGCCGTTTCCCCTGCCGCCCCATGACGAGACGCTTCAGCGGCGCGTGCTGCGCCGGGGTGCTGAAAAGCTCGGGCTGGCGACGCAACCCGTGCCGCTGCTCATCAACTTCCAACCGTACAACGGCCGCGGCGCGTGCGTGCGCTGCGGCATGTGCGTGGGCTTCTCCTGCCCCACCGATGCCAAGACCGGCTCGCAGAACACCCTGCTGCCGCGCGGGCTGGCCACCGGGCGGCTGACGCTGCTGACCGGCGCGCAGGTCGAGCGCATCGAAACCGACGCCCACGGCCGCGCCACCGGTGTGTGGTACTTTCGCGACGGTCGCCGAACGTTTGCCGGCGCCAAGGTGATCGTTAGCAGCGCCGGCGCGATCGAGTCGGCCCGCCTGCTGCTCAACAGCGCCGCCGACCACGCCCCGCGCGGCCTGGGCAACCACTCCGACCACGTCGGCCGACATTTGCAGGGACACTACTACCCCGGCGCGCACGCTTTGTTCGACGAGATCACCCACGACGGCATCGGCCCGGGTCCGGCGATCGCCACTTGCAACTACAACCACGGCAACAAGGGCATCGTGGGCGGCGGCATGCTGGCCAACGAGTTCATCAAGCTGCCCGTGATTTTTAACAAGTGGAGCTGGCCACCGGGCGTGCCGCGCTGGGGCCTGACCGCCAAGCAATTCATGCGCGACGCCTACCGGCGGACGGTTCACGTGCAGGGCCCGGTGCAGGAGATCCCGCACCCCGACGGCCGGGTGACGCTCGACCCACAGGTGCGCGACGCCGTCGGCATGCCCGTCGTGCGCCTCTCCGGCACCACGCATCCCGAAACGGTGCGCACGTCGCAGTTCATGCGCCAGCGCGCCGTCGACTGGCTGACCGCCAGCGGCGCCAAGCAGGTCTGGAGCGCGTCGCCCGGCCTCAGGCTCGGCGGTGGCCAGCACCAGTCGGGCACCTGCCGCATGAGCGACGACCCGGCCCACGGCGTCACCGACCGCTACGGTAAGGTCCACGGCACCGACAACGTCTACGTCTGCGACGGCAGCCTCCACGTCACCAACGGCGGCTTCAACCCGGTGCTGACGCTTATGGCGTTAGCGTTCCGCAATGCGGAGTGGATCGGGAAGCAGATGTAACACGGGAACAACCCCGCACAACCCGCTTGGACTCCGCCTGCTGACTGGTATGCTACGGACAGTTCGATCCCGCACGCCGGAACGTCTATGTCCAACTCTGACCTCACCCACCTCGACCCCGCCGGCAACGCGCGAATGGTCGACGTTTCCAGCAAGTCCGCCACGGCCCGCCAGGCGATAGCCGAGGGGTACATCGAGATGAACCAGCAGACGCTGGCCGCGATCGCCGAGGGCACCGTGCCCAAGGGCGAGGTGCTGGGCGTCGCGCGACTGGCGGGCATCATGGCCGCCAAACGCACTGGCGACCTGATCCCGCTGTGCCACCCACTGCCGATCGAGAGCGTCGAAGTCGACTTCGACGTGCCGGCGCTGGAACCCGACGAGGGCAGCCAGACCGTCCGCCTGTACGCCAAGGCCATCACCCGCATCGTCGCCAAGACCGGCGTCGAGATGGAAGCCCTCACCGCCGTCTCGGTCGCGTTGCTGACCGTCTACGACATGTGCAAGGCAATCGACAAAACCATGGTCATCGGCGGCATCAAGGTTCTGAAGAAGACGGGCGGGAAGTCGGACATCGGGTGACACCCTTTCGCCCCGCCACGCGCCCTTCTTCTGTAGGACAGGCATTCCTGCCTGTCTCTCCCCCCGTACTTTCTCTTCTGTGGCACAGGCATTCCTGCCTGTGTCTCTGCGAAGCTTCGTATGAATGAAGAGAACGCGAAGGCGCGATCGCGCGAAGGAAGCCGCGAAGAAATGGGTGGCGTGTTGCGCTGAATCCACCTCAACTGCGCAGCGCGAGCGTAGAGATGGATAGCGTGCTCTTTGACAACTGAATACGTGACGCAGTAGACCGCACCTTCCATCGGCTCGACCACCCGATGTTGCACAATGGTGCAAAATGGTGCACGGATTCGAGTTTTGCCTTACCCAAACCGCCGTCGCGGCGCGAAGTCCGCCTCTTCTTCGCGCCCCTTCGCGTCCGCCCTTCGCGACCTTTGCGTTCTCTTTTCACCGATTGTGCGAATACAACGAAGGCCACCGGTCCAGATAATCCAGCGACGTTAGAAAAAGTAGAATCAAACCGAGACGTCGATCGCGGGGAGGCGGCCATCGAGGAAGGCTTGGAGAAAATCCGCGGCGGCCAGCGCGTCGAGCTGTTGCTTCTTTCGGCCGTGCGTCAGCTTCTCACCACCTCGGCGGCGGGCGTTGAGGGATTGTTCAGCCGCGAAGGAACTGAGCCGTTCGTCGACGTACAGCACCGGCACGTTCGCCGCGGTCGTCAGCTGCTCGCCCCACGCCACCGCAGCCCTGGCGGCGGGACCGACGCTGTCGTCCATGTTCAGCGGCAAGCCGACCACCACGCGCGTAACCCCCTCGTTGCGCACCAGCGTTGCGATCGGCGCAATGGCCGCCTCGGTTCCGTTCACCTGCAACACGTCGTACGGCGTGGCAAACCGCCCGCCTTCGTCGCTCATCGCCAGGCCGACGCGCCGCGTGCCGAGATCGATGCCGAGGGTTCGCATGGAGGTTGGGAGATTGCGGAATGCGGAGTTATGGTTGCGGATTGGAACGGGGACCAACTGGCCGACTTCGCTTGCGGCATTTCAATCCGCAATCCGCAATCCGCAATCTCAATTATTGGTACTTCGCCCCGTACCGCTCGTTCACCTTCGCCAGCAGTTCCTTCACGCGTTGCGATTCGCTCTTGGGGCAGATCATGGTCGCGTCCTTCGTGTGGACGACGATCGTGTCGCTCAGGCCCAGCGCGGCGATCAGGTGGCCGGGGTCGTCGCAGATGATGATGTTGTCGTCGGCGTCGACGTAGACGAAGTTGTCGGTCGCGACGGCGTTGTTGTGCTCGTCGGTCTTCAGCGTCTCGGCCAGCGCGGGCCACGAGCCGACGTCGAGCCAGTTCACCACCATCTCAACGACCGCCACGTCGGCCTCACCCTTGTGCTGGCTGGCGGATTCCATGACCGCGTAGTCGATGCTGATCTTCGGCAGCGCGGGGTAGACCTCGTCCATCACCCCTTGCTGGTTCGGCGTGCCCCAGGCGCTGGCGATGGTGGCCAGGCCGATGTGCGAGTCGGGCAAATGCAGCGCCAGCTCGCGCAGCACCGTGTCGGCGCGCCAGACGAACATGCCGCTGTTCCAGTAGTAGCGGCCCGACTCCACGTACCGGTCGGCCGTCGCCTTGTCGGGCTTTTCCTTGAAGGCCTGCACCTTGTACACACCGACGTGCGCGGCGGTGCCGAACGGCAGCGTCTCGCCGCGCTGCACGTAGCCCAGGCCGGTGTGACCGTAGCTGGGGATGATGCCGAACGTCACCAGCGACTTCGGCCGGGCCGCGGCCACTTCGAAGCCGGTGCGGATGGCGCGCTGGAAGCGCTCGATCGGTTCAATGACGTGGTCGGCCGACACGACGGCAAGCACCGCGTCCGGGTCGCGTTTGTGCAGCACGGCGGCGGTGAAGCCGACGGCGTTGGCGGTGTCGCGGCCCTGCGGTTCGCCGAGCAGGTTCTCGCGCGGCAGCTCGGGCAGGTTCGCGTAGACGTCCTCGGCGTAGTTCGAGCCCGTGCAGACGAAGATGCGGTCGGCGGGCAGCATGCCGCGCAGGCGCTCGTACGCCAGCTGCAGCAGGCTTCGGCCACGCACCATCGGCAGCAATTGCTTGGGCGTGTTCGTGCGCGACAGCGGCCACAACCGCGTTCCCGAGCCGCCCGCCATGATGACACCGTATTCCATAGATCGCTTCCGTCCCGTCCGTCCGACTCGCTCTCGCCTGGGTCGCTCGCTTGCAAGACTGGCCACTGAAGCCGTCAGCTTGGCGAGGAAATCACACGAGGTATTTTCCGTCGCGCTTCGCGACCGTCGACTGCATTTTCGCCAGGAGGTCCGCATGTCCCGCCTGACCCATGAGCCCCGCCGCACCCTGCTTACCGAGCGCAACGGCACTGGCCGTGTACGGGTCGACCTGCAACAGCGCCGCCAGATAGCTTACGACCGTCTCGTACAGGTAGATGAACTGCCCGACCGTTTCCGAACTCACCTGTGGGAACAACAGCGTAAGCGTCGGCCGGCCGCTTTCCAGCAGCGCGTGCTCGGTCGCGAGCTTCTGGCTGTTCATCAGCGTTTGCAGGTTAGACCCGTTCATGTGCGCGAGGTTTGGCGCCGATTTGGCGCTGGGCGACATCGCGAGCTTCGAGCCGAATCGTTCGACCTCAAGCATGGTGATGAGCTTGTCGTTGGCGCCCTCGCGGTACAGCTGAACCTGGCTGTGCTGGTCGGTGGCGCCCAGCGCCGTCACCGGCGTCAGACCGACGCCGTTCTTGCCGAGACTTTCGGCCCAAAGCTGGCGGAACCAGTCGCCGAGCGCGTACAGCGACGAGCTGTAGGGCATCAGCACGTTGATCGACTTGCCCTTCTGCATCAGCAGGAAGTGCACCGCGGCGATGAGGGCCGCGGGGTTGGCCATCAGGTCGGGCTCCTTCACGCGCTTGTCCATGTCGCGCGCGCCGGCCATGATCGCGTCGACGTCGATGCCGCTTAGCGCCGCGCCGAACAGACCCATCGCTGACAGCGCGCCGAAGCGCCCCTCGATGCCGGCCGGCACGTCCAGCGTGCGGTAGCCACCGGCCTTGGCCAACTGGCGAAGCGTGCCGTCGGCGGCGTCGGTGGTGACGATCACGTTTTCGTTGTACTTCTTGCCGAGCTTCGACTGGAGCAAATCGCGGAACAGGAAGAACTGCGTCATCGTCTCGACCGTGTCGCCGCTCTTGCTGACGACGTTGACGACGGTCTTCTTAGCCTTGGCGGCCGTCAGGTCCAGCAGCGACTTCACCTGGTCGGGGTCGACGTTGTCCAGCACGAACACCTGCGGGCCGGGGCGCGTGCGGTCGGACATCAGGTTGTACGTGTACGGGTTCAGCGCCCGCTGGAGCGCCGTGCTCGCCAAGGCGCTACCGCCCATGCCCAGCACCACCAGCACTTCGCAGCGATCGCGGAAGTGTTCGACCTGGCGATGGATGGCGTCGGTGACGTCGTCGTCGTACGGCAGGTCGCGATACGGGAGCTTGCCGGCCTTGCGGTCGTCATTGAGGGCGCGGGTGAGCGTCTTGATCTGAGGCGCCAGCGCCTTGAGGTCCTTGTCGGCCACCCCATGCTTATCACCCACTGCAGCGGCGGTGGCGTTCTTCCAGTACAGCCGGATTTGATCCATAACCGTCCCTGCTTCATCGCAAGTGCGAGCCGCAAAGCATACGATTTTTCACCCGCGTTGGCCACCGCCGCAGTCGGCGCAAATGGACGGTTTGTCGGCCGTCACCACTTCCACATCAAACCGACGGCGATCTCGGCGCCGTTCATGCTTGGGTTTCGTTCGGGCCCGTCGATGCGCGCGTTCGACAAATGCCAGTACCGGGCCGCGACCATCAGGTGCGTGCGATCGCTCAATTGAACCGTCGCGCCGGGCCCCACGCGGGTGATGAAGTTGAAGTACGTGCCCGCCTCCGGCACGCGCTGCGATGCCTGGTGGGGACCGAACGAGACGTCCATGAAGAACGTCGCGCGGTCCCACCGCACCACGTGATGCCGCAGCACGCCCGCCAGGCCGAACATTGCCGCGTCCTCGCCCGGTTGCCAGACGCCGGCGGCACTAACCATCGCGCCGAGCGAGACACTATCACTGACGAAGTAGTGCCCACCGACCAAAAGCGACGGAATCGCCGTTGACCCCAGGCCGGCCACGTAGGCGGTCTCGGTGGTCAGCGTGAAGTCGCCCTTGGACAGCCCGGTCGCAGCGACGGCGGTGGTGCTGTGCGCGAGCGTGCCTGCGAGTAGCGATGTGACGAATACTGTGAAAAGTTGCCGCCGCATTTACGGAAGGTAGCATTGGCTGAGTTCGATTAAAACAGCGAAAGGACGGAACCGTGCGGAAGGAAATCCTGTCGATCGGCTTGTTGGTTGGCGCCATGCTGGTGACCGGCTGCGGTGGTGGTGGCAGCAGTGGTGACGGGGGCGTTGCCTCGCTGTCGGGCAGCAGCCCGGTATACAACGCCGCGGCCGTGGGAGACGACGCGGCGATTCGCTCGGCGATCGAGTCGGGTGCGGACGTCGACGCGCCGGGCAAGGCGGGTCGCACGGGCCTGTTCATCGCGATCTACAACAGCAACCTGCGCACGGCCAAAATGCTGCTGGACCTCGGCGCTAAGCCCGATGCCGCCGACAAGAACGGCAAGACCGCCTTGATGTACGCCGCCAGCCGCGGGTTCAACGATCTGCTGAAGGAGATGCTGGCGAAGAAGCCCGACCTGAACGCGCAGGACAAGGGTGGCTACACCGCCGCCCATCACGCCGCCAACATGAACAACATAATCGGCTACAACCTGCTGAAGTCCGCCGGTGCCGACGTCACGCTAACCGACAAGCGCGGCCGCACCGCAGAGGACATCGCAGAAGCCAAGCGTCAACAGATGATGTCGACGACCGCGCCGGCGATGTAATGGCCGGTCCGCGTGTTTTCCTTGTTTGGTCATCCTGAGGTATTCCGAAGGATCTCCCCCGAGTTCGCTTCGGGAAGAGAGAGATTCTTCGAAGAGCGACGACCTCGCTCCGGTCCCTCTCCTGGTACGCCGGGAGAGGCTAGGTGAGGGTGCTTTCGAACTGCTGACGAGTTCCGTCGATCGAAATCACCCTCACCCTAACCCTCTCCCGGAGTACCGGGAGAGGGGACCAAACTGAATAAACACGCTCTCAGGATGTCGAAATGGATCGCTTGACGGCGACTACTGCTTACTTCTCCCCAACGAATTCGGAGAACATGCCGAGGCTCACGTTCCGCCGAACGTTTGTGAACCCCCCTTCGCGCATCGCGGCCAGCACCGTATCGGGCGGCACGCATTGGTCGATCGTTTCCCAGTAGTATGTCCACAAGTGCCGCGTTTGCGGCTTGGTGTGGATGACACGCGACAAGGTCGGCAGGATGCCGCGGAAGTAAGCGCCCATCATCCACCGGCTGGCGGTGCCCGCAGGGCGTGATATCTCAAGAATGCAGACCCGCCCGCCCGGCTTCAGCACGCGATGAAACTCGGCGAACGCGGGACGCAAATCGGGCAGGTGACGCAGCGCGTATCCCATCGAGACGAAGTCGAACGCGCCGTCGGCGAACGGGATGGACTGCCCCACGCCGACCACGGCTCGGGCGCCCATCGTGCTGATCGCCTGCCGCAACATGCCGGCGCTGGGGTCGACGCCAATCACCCGGCCATTTTCGCCGACGATGCGGGTCGCCTCGCGCGCCACCAGGCCGGTGCCCATGGCCACGTCCAGCACGCGCATGCCTGAGGTCAGGCCCGACCGCAACAGCGCCTGCCGGCGATACCACCGCCCGCTGCCCAGCGCAAGAACGCCCTCGACGCGGTCGTATTCGTCGGCCGTCTCGTCGAAAATCTGTTTGAGGAACGCCCCTTTTTCCCGATCGCTGCGATAATATGCACGCAGTTCCGGGTGCGGCGGCAGGGCTGGCGGATTGGTAACGTCGGACATCATGCTCCAGTTTACCCGGAACGGTTAAGCGAAAACATCGGCAGCGTCCGGCGCGGTTCCCGAGTGAAGGTTTCCAGTTCGAATGAGCATTGTTGATCTCCAGCCCGTTCGCCTGGCGGTGGTGGCCCCCACCTATAACAACGCGCGCTGGCTGGGCGACGTGCTGAGCCAACTGGATGCCACCGGACTCGACGTGATCGCCGTGGACGATGGCTGCACCGACGGCAGCGAGCAGATCATCGTCGACTGGCAGCAACGGTCGGCAACCGATCCGCCCCAACGTCGGCACGTCGTGCGGCACGCGAGCAACCGCGGCAAGGCACAGGCGATGCAGAGCGGCTTTGCCGAAGCCCGGCGGCTGGGGTTCACGCACGCGCTGACCATTGACACCGACGGCCAACACTGCGCCACCGACGTGCTACCGCTGGCGGCGCTGGCGCGGCAGCATCCGGAGGCGATGGTGATCGGCGCGCGATCGATCGACGTCGAAGGCTACCCGCGCGGCAGCCGGGTTGGCCGGGCGATCTCGAACTTCCTCGTTTACGTCGAGAGCGGCGCGCGCGTCAGCGACAGCCAGTGTGGCCTGCGCGTCTACCCGCTCGGCCCGCTTGCGAAGGTTCGCACGTTTGCCGGGCGGTTCGGGTATGAAACGGAAGTGATCACGCGGTTCGCGTGGGCGGGTGGCGCGATTTGCGAGTCGCCCATCCACTGCGTTTACCGAGTGGCCGGTGGGCGCACGTCGCACTTTCGGCCGTGGCGCGATTCGGTGTCGGCCAGTCTGATGCACATGCGGCTGCTCGGTCGCGCGGCGATGCCGTGGCCGGTGCGGAAAACGATCGCGCCCAGTGAGGTCACCGGCACGATCGTCGAGCGGATCGCCGGCTGGCTGAACCCGATGCGCACCTGGCGGCAGGTGCGCCAGAGCGACGCCGCCCGCGAAAAACTGGCGCTGTCGGTCGCCGCCGGCGCGGGGCTGGCGGCGCTGCCGATCTACGGGCTGAAAACGGTGATAGGCCTGGCGCTGGCGCGGGTGCTGTCGGCCCCCCCGCTGGCGCTGCTGGCCAGCTCGTCGCTGTTCAACACGCCCCCCATCGGCGCGCTCGTCGCCGCGGCGTCGATCGGAACGGGACACGTGCTGTTGCAGGGCCGCCTGCCCACGCTGGCCAGCTACGACCTGTCGGCGGCGGGGTTCTGGCAGACATTCAAACAGGTCGGCATCGAATGGGCCATCGGCGGGTGCGTGGTGGGCGCGGCGATGGCGATCACGTCGTACGTCGCGGTGCGCTTGCTGGTGAAACGCATCCCGTCGCGCGAGAGTGGACGCCCTATCGAAACCGACAATGCGCAAGTCGCGCCCGCAGCGTTGTCGATGTCTTCTCAAGCTTAAGCGGCCAGCCCCGCGCCGTGCCTCTCGCTCTGTAGTGGCAACGCCTGCGTCGCGCTGCGGCCAAGCCGCAATCTCGTACCATGGGCGACTCGCCCATGTCTTCCACTTCAACCGAGCCAAGAGCACAAGCGGGCCGCCCGTGGTACGAGGATCTCGACGCAGCGCGTCGATCGCGACGCGGGCGTCGCCACTACGGGGGAATGAAAACGGTCCCACCTCGCACGCGAGATGGGACCGTTCTTACTTTTCATTTGCGGGTCGCCAGGTCGAGCAATGTTCCACCGGCATGGCCGTTGAAGCGGCCATGCTGGTGGTCAGTGCACGGCTCTAGTCGAAGTAGACGGCGCTCAGCACGGCACGCTGGTCGTTGCTTTCCAGGTTGGTGATCTTCACGGTCACGGTACCGTTCAGGTCGAACGTGGCGTACTGCCCGTTCACGAAGTTCACCATGTCGGTCTGGGCGATCAGGTTGTTGTTGAAATCGAAGATCTCGATGCGCTGCGCCAGGCGGCGTCGCTGGTAATCGGTCGCGTAGAACGAGACGCGCTGCGGGTTGATCTGGACGCCGAGGTCGAGCGTCAGCGTCATCGAGTCGCGCGTCTCCAACTGGGCCGCGATGCGGTTGGTCGGGCTGGTGTAGCGCTGCACCGCGCCACGGTGCCGCGAGTTCTGCGACAGCACGTCCACGGTTCCACCGGTCTGGGGAATGTTGAACTCCCGGATGGGCAGTGCCGTATCGTCGCGATCGCCGACGATGAAGGCACCTTCCAGGCCGTAGTTGCCGCCCCACATGCCGTGGGTGGTCGCGTCCTGACCGATGAAGTGGCCGGTCGCGCCGACCTGTTCGTCGACGAACACACCACTGATGACGGCGTTGGGACCCTGCAGGCGCGTGTAGCGGATCGTCACGTCACCGGTGACCTCCCACGTGAGGTAGACACCGTTGGCGAAGTTCGAGATCTCGCGCTGGTCGATCACGTTGCCGCCGGTGTCCAGCAGTTCGATGCGCTGGGCTCGGCGCTTGCGGTCGAGGTCGACGGCGTACACGGTGACCTGATGCGGCTGACCATCGGTGAACGACAGCGCCAGCGTCGCCGACGTCGCCGTGCTCAGGTACGAGCCGGACCCGCGCCGGGTCTCGCCTTCCAGCAACAGCGCCCCGCGGCGCGAGGTGACCGGGGCGATCGTGACGACCTCGGAGTTGGTGGGCGTCGCGACGATTTCGGTGGCCGAGAAGTCCTTGTAGCCCACGATGTAGGCGCCGTCGGCGTCGTAGTTGGCGCGCCAGTTGCCGCGGGTGGTCGTGTCCATGCCCTGGAAGCTACCGGTGTTGGCGGCGGCGGCATCGACGAAGATGCCGTTCAGCACGACGTTGCGCCCGGCGATCTTGGAGATGCGGACGATCACCTCGCCGGTCAGGTCGAACGTGACGTACTCGCCGCGGGCGAACTTGCTGACCTGCCGTTCGCTGATCTTCACCAGCGGCGCGTTGACCGGGTCGACCGGGTCGCGGACGAAGACCTCGATGCGCTGCGTGCGACGGCCGCCCTGCAGCTCGGCGAAGTACAGGCTGAGCTGGTGCGTGGCGGCATCGCCCATGTTCACAATGACGTCCATGAAGTCGTCGGCCTGATAGAAGCTGCCGACGCGCGGGGTGGCGGCGGTGCCGGCGATCGACTCCAGCGCCCACGGGCGTCGCCCGGCACGAACCGTGACGACCTCGGCGTTGTTAACCGTGACCTGGTTCGCAGCCAGCGTCTGCCCCTCACCCGGGATCGCGTACCCTTGGGTGCCGTAGGCGGGCTTCCAGTTGCCCTGGGTGATGGCGTCGGTCTTCTCGAAGCCGTTGCGGATGTTCTGCAGCGCCTTGAACGCGTCGACGCGCCCACCGGTGCTGACCAGCAGGGGCAAGCCGTGCGGACCGTCGAGGCTGGGGATCACGTCGACCCCTTCGAGCAGCGCCTGCTTCAACTGCGCCGCCGACGCGTTGGGGGCGATGGACTTCTGCAGCGCCAGGATGCCGGCGACCATCGGCGCGGCCATGCTGGTGCCGCTGATCGTGTTGTAGCCACTGACCATCAACGGTTCCGGCCAGGTGCTCTCGATCTCGAAGCCAGGCGCGGCCACGTGCACCGAGGCCGTGCCGCGGTTGCTGAAGCCGACTAGCTCGTCGTCGGCGTTGGTCGCGGCGACGCCGATCACGTTCGGAAGGCTCAGCGTGAACTTGGACGGGAAGTCCTGAACCGGATCGTTGTTCGCGAAGTCGTTGCCGGAGGCGACGACGAACAGGATGTCCTGCTCACCGGCGCGGGCGATCGCGTGGTCGAAGTCCTGGTTGTACGGGAAGTCGAACCCACCGAAGCTGCCGTTGGCCACCACCACGTTGGCGCCGCGGACGCCACCGGTGCTGATCCAGAGGCGCTTCATCTCGGTCAGGTAATCGAGGCCGGCGATGGCGGCCTCGAAGCTGACGCTCGTGATGTCGCCGATCTTGATCGGCAGCAGCTTCACGTTCTGGATGATGCCGGTCGTGCCGACGCCGTTGTTGCCGGCGGCGCCGACGATGCCGGCGACGTGCGTGCCGTGACCGTCGATGTCATCGGGCACGTTGTCGTTATTGAAGAAGTCCCAGCCGTTGATGTCGTCGACGAAGCCGTTGTTATCGTTGTCGAGTCCGTCGCCGGGCACCTCGACGTCGTTGACGAACAGGTTGGGCGCGATGTCGGGGTGGGTCAGGTCCAGGCCACTGTCGATGATGGCCACGACCAGGTCGCCGCGCCCCGGCGCGGTCACGCTGCTACCGGTGGTAATGTCCCACGCGGCCGGCGCGTTCACGTTGGTGAACCGGCCATCGGAATCGAAGAGCGGATCGTTGGGGATGGCAAACAGGATGCGGGTTTCAAGATTCTCAACGACGGAACGACGGCGGGCAGGATAGGCGTGACCCATGGTGCAGTGATCTCCGGGAAAAAGCGGTGCGGCGAATCTCTGCCGGTGCCGACACCCAAACGCAGGATACGAATTACGATTGGGGGGCCCGTCCGCCGGGGATTTAGGGTAGATTCCGCGCTCGCACAAGTCAACAAAACAGTGGCAACAGGACAACTATAAAGCGCGCATTTTTCACGGGTTGGAGCCCGCGAGTTCTCGGACGTTGCCAATCTCGTGGATGACCTCGCTATCCAGGTCATACCGGTAGACCTGCCGATCCGGCTGACGGGCGGCGTAGTAGCGGAACAGCTCCGCGTTGCGCGGGCCCAGATCGATGGCGCGAATGACCGGGGCATCGTCGGGCCACGCGACATCGGAATTGAACACGGGCCACTTGGCGAACTCGGCGTTATCGTCGCCGTAGTGGAACAGCACGATCGCCGGCGGTTGAACGGTAGCCAGCGCGTCGTCCACCGATTGATGCACATACGGCCACTGCTGGTCATACACGAAACGGTTCGTCTCCGGGAGCGACGTCAGTGGGAGCGTGATGAGCGACCCGATGAGGAACGTCGCCGTCCATCCGCGTGCCGGCAGCGCGGTGGCCAGCACATGCCGCCCCGCCAGCACCAGTAGCACCGCCGCCGGCGCCGCCATGAGCGTGTAGGGGTGCAGGAAGAACGTGTAAAGCCCGTACCCGCCGAGGAATAGCGGCAACACGCTGACGACGACCCACCGCCGGGCGTTCATGCCCAACAGGCCGACCGGCACCAGCGCCAACAGGAACGCGTGCGGCAGGATGCACTCGAACGTCATCGGCACGCGCTTCGACAGCCACGCGTTGGCGATCGCGTCCGGCTGCTGTTCCTTTACCAGTGGCACCACCCACTGGTCGTACGCGTCCTGCTTCACCTTCAGCGCCGACTCCGGCCGCACGGTCGGGTCGAACGCGTGCAGGCCGTACGACGTCTGCGGATAGTCGCGGTCGGCGTACAGGTTGAACGGCGGGCGCAAAAATTGCCCGGTGACGTTGTGGTTGATGAATCCCTGCAACAGCAGGAACGGCGCGCCGCCGATGATCAACAGCGCCAGAGTGCGCGCGAGCGAGCGCATTTTCGTGCCCCGTTGGGGTGCCACGGGCGGTTCGTCCGCCCGTGTTTTTGATCCCGAAGTAAGACACGGGCGGGCAAGCCGCCCGTGGCACACGTTCACCACCATCGCCAGCCCGATCGGCAGCGCGAAGATGAGCGCATCGAGCGGCCGCGTGATCGCGCCCCAGCCGCAGAGGGCCCCGATCAGCAGCGTCCACCGCCAACGGCCCTCGCCGGCGTTGCGCCAGCGCAACCACGCCCATGTGGCGGCCAACCCCAGCAGCATCACGGGAATGCGCGACGCGACCATCGTCGAACAGATGCGCAGCCACATCAGCGACACCATCAACAGCGCCGCCAGCAGGCCGTCGAAGTCGCTCAGCAGTTCTGCAACGATGCGGTAAACCAACCCCACGATCGCGGCCGCCGCCAGCAGTGGGATGATCCAAGGCGCCCACCCCAGCCACACGCCCGGCACGAACATCATCGCGGCGCCAGGGAAGTAAATCGACGTGTAGACCGGCTTCACCAGGATGTGCATGGACTCGAAGAAGTCCGCCAACTCGTGCTGCGGCATCCAGAACCGCCCGCCGGCAAGCATTCGGGTCTGCAGGATATAACTGAAGTCGTCGGCGAAGACCGGCTTCAGCACGCGGCCCTGCGTGAGAGCGGTAAATGCGAGGTAGGCGCCGGACGCGACGATGACGCCCACCGTCACCCATCGCCGCCTTGGGGCCGCGATGGTGTCGATCGCGTCGACGGCGCGCAGTACGGACTGTCGCAGGGGTGGAATCGCCGCAGCGACGCACACGCCGACCAGCATCCACAGCTGAAAGTTCCGTCCCCACAAGCCGTGGCCGACCACCAGCCACATCTGCACGCCCAACACCAATAGCAGCGGCACCGCGACGCGCTGCATCGATCGACTTAGCGGAAGTTGGACCGGCGGTGGCATCACACGTCGAAGTACTTCGCCTGCGGGTGGTGAACGACAATCGCATCGGTGCTCTGCTCAGGGATCAGCATGAAGTTCTCGCTGAGCGTGACGCCGATCGTATCGGGGTGCAGCAGCTGCACGATCTTGGCACGGTCTTCCAAGCTGGGGCAAGCGCCGTAGCCGAAGCTGTACCGACTGCCGCGATAACCCTGCTGGAAGAGCTGCGGGATCTTCGTCGCGTCCTCGCTGCCAAAGCCCAGTTCCTGACGAACATGCTTGTGCCACAGTTCCGCCAGCGCTTCGGCACATTCGACGCCGAAACCGTGCAGGTAGAGGTAGTCCTGGTAGCGGTTCTCCTTGAACAGCTCCTGGGCCATTTCGGACGCGCGATCTCCAACGGTTACCAGCTGCAGTGCCAGCACGTCATACTGGCCCGACTGCTTCGAGCGGAAGAAATCCGCGACGCAGAGCCGCCGTGGCGTGTTTTGGCGCGGGAAGCTGAACCGCAGTTGCTCGCGTGGCGTTCGGTAGGCGGTGATCTCCTTGCCGCCGTGCTTCACGCCGCAGTCGCACTTGATCGGGTCGAACTCGTCGGTGTGGTAGACGATGACGTCGTCGCCGTCGCTTTGCACCGGGAAGTAGCCGTACACCACCTTCGGCGACAGCAGCTTTTCCGCCACCGCCCGCTTCTTCAGTTCCTCGAACACCGGCCGGGCCTTCTCGTCCAGCAGCTTCTCGTAAGCCGCGTCGTCCAGGCCCTTACGCTTGAAGTCCCATTGGCCGACGAAGAGCGCGTTGGGGTTGATGTACGGGTACAGCCCGTTGGCCGACACGTTCGTCACCTCCCGGCGGCCCCAGAACGGGGGCATCGGCACGGGATTGTCCGTGGCCACATTCGACCGTTCCGGCAGGTTCTCTACGACCTTCGGCTTCACGGCGTTGGCACGCAAATCGGCACGGCGCTTGCCGTCGGCCTGTTGGGCTTCGAAGGCTTTCTCACCCTCGCCAGTAACGATGCGATCCATGGTGGATAGCCCACCAAACGCGTCCTTACAGTAGAACAGATGGCCCTTGTACAGGTTGGCCAGCTCGTTCACCGCGTAATCCTTCGTGAGCGCCGCCCCACCCAGCAGCACCGGCACGCCAATGCCGGCGGCGTTCATCTCCTCCAGATTTTCCTTCATCACGGCCACGCTCTTCACGAGCAACCCGCTCATGCCGACGGCGTCGGCGTTCTTCTCCTTGGCGGCGCGCATGATGTCGGCCACGGGCTGCTTAATGCCCAGGTTGTAAACCGTGTAGCCGTTGTTGGTCAGGATGATGTCGACGAGGTTCTTACCGATGTCGTGCACGTCTCCCTTCACGGTCGCCAACACGATCTTGCCCTTGCTGCTGCCCTCGATCTTCTCCATGAACTGCTCGAGGTGCGCCACCGACGCCTTCATCGTCTCGGCGCTTTGCAGCACGAACGGCAGCTGCATCTGCCCGCTGCCGAACAGCTCGCCGACGACCTTCATGCCTTCCAGCAGGATGTTATTCACGATCTCCAGCGGCGAGTACTTCTCACGCGCTTTGTCGAGGTGAACGATGAGGTCGCGCTTCTCGCCATCGATGATGTGGCTCTTGAGGATGTCCTCAATCGACATGTCATCGTACTTCCCGCGCGACGCCTCAGGCTTGGCGCCGCCGGCATCGTCGGGGAACAGGCTGATGAAGTGCGTCAGCGGATCGAACTGGTCACGCCGGCGGTCATAAATCAGGTCGAGCGCCGCGTTCCACTGCTCGTCCGGGATGCGGTTTTTCGGCAAGATCTTTGATGCGTGGACGATGGCGCCCGTCAGCCCCGCCTCGCGCAACTCGTGCAGGAACGCGCTGTTCAGCACCACGCGGGCCGCGGGCTTCAGGCCGAAGCTGACGTTCGACAGGCCGACGACGGTGTGGCAATCGGGCAGCTGCTGGCTGATCAGCCGCGTGCCCTCGATCGTCTCCAGTGCATTGCGGCGGTCTTCCTCGATGCCGGTGCTGATCGGCAGCACGAGCGGGTCGAACATGATGTCGCCGTCGCGCATGCCGTACTTTTCGACCGCAAGGTCGCGGATGCGCCGCGCGATCGAGATCTTCCGCTCGGCCGTGCGGGCCATGGCGTTTTCTTTGTCCTCGTCGATCGTGCCGGCGACCACCGCGGCGCCGTACTTTTTGGCGATGCCGCAGATGTGGGCAATGCGCTCCTCGCCATCCTCGAGGTTCATGCTGTTCAGAATGCAACGGCCACCGGCCAGCTTCAGGCCGGCTTCCATCACGTCGGGGTTGGTGCTGTCCAGCATCAGCGGCACGTTCACGCTGTTCACGTACCGGCGGACGACCTCGTGCATGTCGCGCACGCCATCTCGGCCGACGAAGTCGACGCAGACGTCCAGCACGTGGCTGCCGTCGCGCACCTCATCGCGGGCCATGCTGACCAGGCCGTCCCAGTCCTCCTCCTGAAGCAACCGCTTGAACTGCCGGCTGCCGTTGGTGTTCGTGCGCTCGGCGACGATGAGGTAGGACAGATCCTGGCGGATGTCGGTCGCGCTGATGAGCGATGAAACCTGCGGCTTGTCGATCACATTGCGCGGTTTGGCGGAATGCCCAGCCGGCTTGCCCTTGGGCTTGGCGCCGATGCCAAGGGCGTCGCACAGCATGCCCAGATGTTCCGGCATCGTGCCGCAGCAACCGCCGACGACGTTCACGCCGAACTCGTCGACGAAGCGCATAATGCCCTTCGTGAAGTCGGGCGGCGTCATCGGGAAGAACGCCCGGCCCTTATCATCCATCACCGGCAAACCGGCGTTCGGCAGCGCGCTCACGTAGCGGGGCCAGTTCTCGGCGATAAATCGCACCGTTTCGGTTAGTTCCGGCGGGCCGAAGGCGCAGTTGACGCCCAGCACGTCGATGTCGCGGTACGACGCCAACGACGTCACGAACGACGACGGGTCCGACCCAGTCAGCATCTGCTGCCCCGCGTTCGTGTCGAACGACGCCTGCACCATGATCGGCAGCCGCCGGCCCGCTTCCTTGAACGCAATGTTGGCGGCGGAAACGGCGCACTTGATCGCCAGCAGATCCTGCTGCGTCTCGATCAGCAGCACGTCCGCCCCGCCGGCAAGCAGGCCGCGCACCTGCTCGGCGTAGCTGTCCTCCATCGTGTCCCAGTCGGTCTGGCCCAGCGTGACCAGCTTCGTCCCGGGCCCGATCGAACCAATTACGTACCGCGGGCGCTCGGGCGTCTCGAACTTGTCGCAGGCGCGGCGCGCAATCTCGGCGGCCACCTTGTTGTTCTCGAAGACCCGGTCGAGCATGTCCGCCTCGGCCATCACGATCTTGTTGGCGCCGAACGTGTTCGTCTCCACCGCGTCGCAGCCAACCTCCAGGAAGATCTCGTGGATCTCCTGAATCACGTCCGGCCGGGAGAAGTTCAGCACCTCGGAGATGTTCTCCTGCCCCCACCAATCCTTCTGCACGTCCAACGGCCGCGTCTGAAGGTTGGACCCCATCGCGCCGTCGAGCACGACGACACGCTGTTTCACGAGATCAAGGAATGGCAATCGCACGGGCAAACCTTTCAGCATCTACAACAAAGACCGGAACGGATCTGTCCATCCGTTTATCCGGATTAAATGATATATCCTTGAGGGTCATGTCTCAAGGGGGATGGAGAGTTTAGCGTGCGACGCGCGACGACACGAGGACGTCAGGAGCTCGCCAAGAGAAAAGCCAGTTACCGCCTTGCGCATCACGTGCGGGCCAACGCATGTCATCCCGAAGGGAGCGGTAGCGACCTGAGGGATCGGTATGAGTGATGTTTACCGACCCTGGGAGATCCCTCGAGTCGCTACCGCTCCGCTCGGGATGACAACTGCGCGCCGTGGCGACAGTGCGCATGGCCACCCCATCTGACCCGTCGGATGGTGCCGAATCAGCAAGCGGCCGCTTGCGGGTTCGCTTTTCACGCCTCGCACCTGCGCCGGCGCTCCCGTACACTCGCCATGCCATGAGCACCCCCAACGACGATCTTCTCGGCAATCCGAACGACGGCCCCAGTCCCAACGAGTTCGGGGGGTTTCGGCAGGAGTTTAAGCATCACAACGTGTCGGCCCGCGTGCCGGAGAAGGTGGTGCGCGGGGTGTACAGCACCGGCACCGTCGTGCTGCAGGGGCCGACCGAGTTCGTGGTCGATTTTCTGCTGAACGTGGCCAAGCCGGCGCAGGTGGTGGCGCGGGTGATCATTCCGCCTACGGTTTTCGGGCAGACGGTGGAGGCGCTGAAGGACAATCTGCAGAAGTACACCGACCGTTTCGGCCCCCCGCCGACCCTGCCCAAGCCCGCCAAGCCGCCGGTGCCACCGACGATTCAGGAAATGTACGACGACCTGAAGTTGGCGGACGATCTGTTGCCCGGCGCGTACTGTAACGCGGTGATGATCGGCCATTCCCCGGCCGAGTTCTGCATGGACTTCATCGCCAACGGCTTTCCGCGCAGCGTCGTCGCGGCCCGCGTGCTGGTGGCCGCCCCGACGTTGCCGCGCGTGCTGGAGACGTTTAGCGGGTCGTATCAGCAGTATCTGAAGAAACAGGGGGAGTAGGAATGGCGGAGCGCGGAGTGCGGATTGAAGAATGAAGCGTAAACGCTTGTGGGTGAGTTCCGTGATATGAGCCGCTCCCGAGCATGTTCCACGAGGAGCAGACTGTTTGCATCGTCGGGCCCTCACCCCTGCCCTCTCCCGGAGGGAGAGGGAAAAGTCGCTCGGCGGCATAACACTTTCCCTCGTCCTTCGCGGCTTCCTTCGCGCCATCGCGCCTTCGCGTTCTGTTCAGCCGCGACCGCGCCCTCAGCGATCAGACGAGCCCAACCATTTGCCATCTCGCGTCGACCGCCCTTAAATGGGCCATATGAACGGCTCGCCCATCCTCGTCATTTCCGGAACGAATCGCCCGAATTCCAACACGCTGCGGCTCGCGAACGTGATCCTGTCGCATTACCAACGCCTGAACGTACCGGCCGAGTTGTACTCGCTGTGCGACCTGCCCTTGGCGATTTACGACCCCGCTGCTTACGCGACCAAGCCGGCGGCGTTCGTGCCGGTGCAGCAGCGCGTCGTCGAAGCGGCGGGCCTGCACGTGGTGACGCCGGAGTACAACGGGTCGTTCCCCGGTGCGCTGAAGTACTTCATCGACATGCTGAAGTTCCCCGAGAGCTTCCAGCATAAACCCGTCGCCTTCGTGGGCGCCGCCAGCGGCGCTTACGGCGCGCTGCGGCCCGTCGAACACCTCCAGGGCGTCTTCGGCTATCGCAACGCCCACATCTACCCCGATCGCGTCTTCGTCGCCGGCGTGGGTAAGAAGTTCGACGCCAACGGCGTACTGGTCGATACCGATATCGGTCAACGATTGGCCGTCCAGGCCGAAGGATTCGCGACGTTCATCGGTAAGCTGAAGGCAGCGTAGGTGGTGCGACAGAACCTTGCGCATCAAACATGCGGTCCGTCAAACGAAACGGCCTGCAAGGCCGACGAATGCATCGCCCACGAATGAGCACGAACGAACACGAATGAGAGCCAAACCCATCGCATTCTCCTTCCCGCCTTTCGTGCTGATTCGTGCCAATTCGTGGGCACGCTTCCCTGCTTGATGCGCAAGGTTCGACAGAACCCTCTACGCCGTGGCGCTAGCCGCGGATTCATAGGATTATGGGGTGAAATCCGCGGCTAGCGCTACGGCGCGAGTTGCCGTTCAGACGTTGTGCTGGACGCGCTTCAGGTAATACCAGCGAACTCAGAGCCGAACGCGAGTCCACGCGGATTGCGGATGGAGTCGCCCGGAACGAATGACGATAATAGTCGGCAGTAGTAATCGATTTGCCGTCCGGTTAATCTATTCCGGCCGATCGCCAACGCGGGTGTAGCTCAATTGGCAGAGCAGAAGTTTTCCAAACTTCAGGTTGACGGTTCGAGCCCGTTCACCCGCTTACCCCTCTCTCCTCACAACTCCACGACCTCCCCTGCCGCCCTGTCTTGATGAAGAAGATGAACCGCGGAGACGCGGAGTGCGGGAGGAGAAGACGAAGATAGTGCCGAGGCCGATCCAATCTGATCTTCATCCCTCTGTTTCCGCGTCCTCCGCGGTCAAATCCCCGTTCGCGCGCAACAGAACCGTCGCGTGTAAGGACCACACGCGACGGTTGTTACGATTCATGCGAGAGCGATCAGTTTACTCGGCCGCGGGCACCGTGGTGGGCGCGTTGGCCTTCTCGGCTTGCTTGGCCTTGCGGGCGGCGGCGTCGGCTTCTTCCATGGCGGCGATCTGGGCCTTCTGATCGTCGGTCAGGATGGCGGCGATCTCGGTCTGTTCCTTCTCGCGCAGCGCCTTCATCTCGGCTGCGATGTTCTTGCGAACCTCGGCGATCTGCTGCTTCTGGTCGTCGCTCAGCGTCTCCAGTTGCGAGTACGGCTTGGGCAGCCGAACCTTCCGCTCCTTCTCAACCTGGGCCGGCTTTTCGGCAGTGGGTTGGGCGGTTTCCTCGGCGACCACGAAAACGGCACTGCCGAGCGTGACGGCGACAAAGAGCGCGGTGTACTTGATCCAAGCCATTGAGTTCGACCCCTTCCAAGGGAAATTAACGCCCACGCCCGACCGAACGGCCGAGCCGCAAGCAATAGTGATACTGCCAGAACCGCTAATCGTTGGACAACTTCCACTGGCGGTCGCGCCAGTCGCGCAGCAGCGCGTAGTCGGTCAGATCGAACTGCAACGGCGTGACGGTGATGTACCGGTCGCGGAGGTGGGCAACGTCGGTGTCGGACTCGGTCTGGCCAAGCGTGAAGACGCTGCTGGACCAGAAATACTCGCGCCCGCGCGGGTCTTGCCGGCGTTCGTATTCATCCGCCCAGGGTTGTACGCACTGGCGGGCAACGCGCACGCCCGCGGGCGATTCACCGGGGCGAAGGGGTGGCAGGTTGACGCTCATGCACTTCCCACCGGGCAGGCCGGCGGAGACGATCTGCTCGATCGTCTGCCGGGCGAACATCGCCGGGCGGGCGAAGTCGAGCGGGATCTCGCTTTTGAGGTACAGGCTGATCGCGATGCTCGGCAACCCGAGGAACGCCGCCTCGATCGCCGCTGCGACCGTGCCGCTGTACAGCACGTTGATGCCGACGTTGGCCCCGCTGTTCATCCCACTGACCACCAGGTCCGGCCGGCGTGGCAGGATCTGCGACACCGCCACCTTCACGCAGTCCGCCGGCCGACCCCCGACCGCGGTGCCGGTGAAGGCGTTTTCGACCGTCACCTTCTGCGTCAGCAGCGGCGTATCGAGCGTAATGCCGTGCCCGGTGGCCGACTGCACGGTCTCGGGCGCCACGACGTGCACCTCGCCGAGCTTGGTCAGTTCGCGATACATCGCGACGATGCCGGGAGCGCGAATGCCGTCGTCATTGGTGAGTAGGATGAGCACGCGGGGAGTATAGAGGGGGGAAATCTGAATTCTCAAGCCCCAATGACCAACAAATGACCAACCACCAAACCCCAAGCCGGACAACGTCCTCCGCCAAACCGGTGTAAGGTTGTCATCCCGAGGGGAGCGGTAGCGACCCGAGGGATCTCCGACTGGCGTTAATCGGTCGTCATTCGAGATCCCTCAGGTCGCCAAGGCTCCCATTGGGATGACAATTGGAGGCGGAACGCGATCCACTTCAACGTGGGGACAAATAAAAAGAGCCGCCCATTTGCATGGGCAGCTCTCGGCGGGGGCGGAACATTGCTTGTTGGCCGCGCGGCGTGGTGTGGAACACCGCGGGCCGGGTGATTCGTTGTCCCTGTCGCGACTTAGGCGGCGTCCAGGTGCGCGGCGATGTTCGAGATGAACTCGACGCCGGCCTCCATCGTGCGGTCGCCGGCGCTGCGGTCGATCCAGACCACGCGGGCGGGCATCATGCTGCGGCGGTTGGCCAGGGCCATCCCTGATTCGTTCGGGCCGACGTGTACCGTCACCGTCTCGCCCAACCGAACGGTCGCAAAGGCGGGCAGTTCGATGCGCAGGCCCGTCGCGCTGATGTCGCACGTCTGGCCACCGAAATATCGGCTGGAGGCGGCGGCGAAGATCTTCAGTGGCCGGGTCTGGCGAATCCGCAGACCGCGGCGGCGTTCGGAACCGTCGGTCGCTTCCACATCATCTACGAATGGCTCGGTAAGCGTCATCATCTGGCATCTCCGACAAACATTGCCCGTATCCCCACGACATAAGTGTTATCGGAGCGACTTCATGGGAACTTGGGAAATTCCATCCAGAAAATCGAGAAATCTGCGGCACAGAGCGTAGTGCTCGATAAAATCCGCCTCTGCCCCGCTGCCCCGCCCTATGCCCCGCAGAGCGTTCTCGATTATCTTTTGTCGACATGGGTTACAATTTCACCGCGATCGAGAAGAAGTGGCAGGCGCATTGGCTGGCGAACAACACGTTTCGCGCCCTCGACCCCGCCGACGCCGGTGGCATGCCCAAGGCGTACGTGCTGGACATGTTCCCCTACCCCAGCGGCGCGGGCCTACACGTGGGCCACCCGGAAGGATACACCGCCACCGATATCTTCTCGCGATACCTGCGCGCTCGGGGGTACAACGTCCTGCATCCCATGGGCTGGGACGCCTTCGGCCTGCCGGCCGAGCAGTACGCGGTAAAGACCAACACCCATCCCCGGCAGACCACCGAGGCCAACATCGCCAACTTCCGCAGGCAGATTCAGTCGCTGGGGCTGAGCTACGACTGGGAGCGCGAGGTCGACACGACCGACCCCAGGTACTACCGCTGGACGCAGTGGATCTTCCTGCAGCTGTTCAACAGCTACTTCGACCCACAGGACCGCAAGGCCAAGCCCATCGGTCACCTGCTGAACGAACTGCAGAATGACAACTTCGTGATCGCCCCTGGCGGCGACGTGGTGATCAACCCCACGCAGGAAGGCATGGAGGCGATCAGTGGCGAGGTGCGCGTCGAACGCCTGTGGCGCGAGCTGTCTCAAGACGAACAGCGGTCCGTCATCGACGGCCAGCGCCTGGCCTACACCGATGAGGTGGCCGTCAACTGGTGCCCCGGTTTGGGCACCGTGCTGGCCAATGAAGAAGTCATCGACGGCAAGAGCGAGGTGGGCGGCTTCCCGGTCGAACGCCGGCCAATGCGGCAATGGATGCTGCGCATCACGGCGTACGCCGACCGGCTGGTGGACGACCTGAACCTGCTGCAGTGGCCCGAGAGCCTGAAGGAAATGCAGCGGAACTGGATCGGCAAGAGCGTCGGCGCGCAGGTATCGTTCGCCGTCGCCCCACTCGATGCGACGAGCCCGCGCGTCAGCGAGCGCGACGCCGCCGAGGACGCTGCCGACGAGCTGACGATCGAAGTCTTCACGACGCGCCCCGACACGCTGTACGGCGCCACCTATATGGTGTTGGCGCCCGAGCACGAACTGGTTGACCGCATCACGCCCCCCGAGCGTCGCGAGACGATCGAGGCGTATCGCACGATGGCGGCCGGCAAGAGCGAGCGCGATCGCATGGCCGACGCCAAGGACAAGACCGGCGCCTTCACCGGCGCGTTCGCGATCAACCCAATCAACGACGAGCGCATCCCGATCTACATCGCCGACTACGTGCTGATGGGCTACGGCACCGGCGCCATCATGGCGGTGCCGGCACACGACGAGCGCGACTTCGCGTTCGCCAAGAAGTTCGACATCCCGATCAAGCTGGTCGTCGCCCCGCGGGACGGCAGCGCTCCCGACCTGAACAAGCCGTTCATCGGTGACGGCTTGGCCGTCAACTCGCCGATCATCGACGGTCTGGGCACCGAAGAGGCCAAGGCCAAGATCATCGACACGCTGGAGCGCGAGGACCTGGGCCGGCGGACCATAAACTACAAGCTGCGCGATTGGCTCTTCAGCCGGCAGCGCTACTGGGGCGAGCCCTTCCCGATCGTGCTGGACAGCGCCGGCCGCCCCGTCGCCGTGCCGGAGACCGACCTGCCCGTCGCGCTGCCCGAGATGGCCGACTTCAAGCCCACCGGCACCCCCGAGCCACCGCTGAGCAAGGCCAAGGCATGGCTGGGCGTCTCCATCGACGGCGAGATGTTCACCCGTGAGACGAACACCATGCCGCAGTGGGCCGGCAGCTGCTGGTACTACCTGCGCTACATCGACCCCACGAACGACAAGCAGTTTGTCGACCCGGTTAAGGAACGCTACTGGATGCCCGTCGACCTGTACGTCGGCGGCGTCGAGCACGCGGTGCTGCACCTGCTGTACGCGCGCTTCTGGCACAAGGTGCTGTTCGACCTGGGCCACGTTTCCACCCCCGAGCCGTTCGCACGCTTGGTGAATCAAGGGCTGATTCTGGGCGAGATGGAGCACACTCTGTTTAAAACAGAGGATGGGCAACCGGTCAGCTTCGCCGATGTACGCGACAATCTTCAAGACGGGTCAATCTTCGGCAATCGCAAGAGCGACGGTGCTCACCTGAAAGGCCACAGCGTGGCAGAAGCAGACCTAATCAAGAAAGGCGAAGGCTTCTATCTGAAGTCCGACCCGACCATTAAGGTGTGGTCGCAATCCTTCAAGATGAGCAAGAGCCGCGGGAACGTGGTGAACCCGGATTCGATCGTGGCCGACTACGGCGCCGATGCGTTCCGCCTGTACGAGATGTACATGGGGCCGCTGGAGGCGCAGAAACCGTGGAACACGCGCGACATCATCGGCATGAGCCGCTTCCTCAACGGCGTCTACCGCAACTTGGTCGGTGATGACGAGACCGGTAAGACCGCGACGATCGAGATCACGCCGGTGCCCGAAGCGCTGAACCGCGCGATGCATCGCACGATCAAAAAGGTCGGCGAGGACATCGAGACGCTGCGCTTCAACACCGCCATCGCGGAACTGATCAAGGTAAACAACGAGATGACGAAGCTGACCGTCATCCCGCGCGAGCTGGCCGAGAACTTCACGCTGATGCTGGCCCCCTTCGCGCCGCACCTGGCCGAGGAACTGTGGGAACGGCTGGGCCACCATCGCAGCCTGTCGCGCCGGCCGTGGCCGACGTTCGACCCGGCGATGATGGTCGAGTCGACGCTGGAGATCCCGGTGCAGGTGAACGGCAAGCTGCGCGACAAGATCACTGTGCCAGCCGACGCCTCCGAAGACACGATCTTCGATGCAGCCCTGGCGGCCGAGAAAGTACAGCCGTGGGTGGCGGGGAAGACGATCAAAATGCGCAAGTACGTGCCGCGGAAGCTGGTCAACTTCGTGGTGTCTTAGGGCGCGATCTTTACCACAGAGGGCACAGAGAACACAGAGAGCACGGAGAAGTTGAAGAGAGGCTGCATCGGCCGTGGCATGGGCGTCTCGCCCATGCTTGTGGTGAGGCCAGAAGATGAGATTCAGTTCAACGGCTCTGTCGGCGCGGCACCTAACAAATCGAATCTCTCGTTCCACTCCACACGCATGGGCGAGACGCCCATGCCACGGGAAGACCGGTCAAGTTGCGGAGTTCTTGAATCGCTCTGTGCCCTCCGTGCTCTCTGTGTCCTCTGTGGTTCATCCCCTCCCCTTCCCCTCAACGCCGCGCTCGCCTATAAAGTCAGGCCGAAGCTGACCGCATCGAGACCCCCGCAGCCGAAGGATCGTTATGCCCGTTGAGATCGAAGCGAAGATGAAGGTGGACCGTCACGACGCCGTGCGCGATCGGCTGAAGGCGCTCGGCGCGACCGACGCGGGGCAGGTGTTGGAGACCAACGTCTTCTTCGACACGGAGGACCGCTCACTGCTGGCCGGCGACCGCGGGCTGCGCCTGCGCACCGCCAAGAGCCTGCCAGACGGGCCGACGGTCAACACGATCACCTACAAGGGCCCGCGCATGGCCGGCCCGCTGAAGAGCCGCAGCGAGATGGAGCTGAACGTCGCCGACCCGGACGACGCGATCGCGCTCTTCGAGGCGTTGGGTTACATGCGCGTCCTGTCGTTCCAGAAGCGCCGCGAAACGTGGGAACTGGACGGCTGCAAGGTCGAGCTGGACGAGCTGCCCCACCTCGGCGTCTACGTCGAAGTGGAAGGCGCCAGCGAGGCCGACGTGATGAAGGTCCGCGACCGCCTGGAACTCGGCAGCCGTCCGCTGGTGAAGGCCAGCTACATCGCGCTGATGGTGACGTACCTGCAGGACCACCACCTGAAGGACCGGGTGGTGAAGTTCGCATGAGGACCTGCGAAGCGTCCCGCCGCTTCTCTTCTGTAGGACAGGCATTCCTGCCTGTCTCTCCCCCGTCTTATCTCCCCCCGTATTCCCTCTTCTGTGGCACAGGCATTCTTGCCTGTGTCTCTTCTCTCTTATCTCTCTTTGCGCATCCATCGACGGAGAAGAGACGCGAAGGCACGAAGGCGCGAAGGAATCCCGAAGGAGGTTCCACAACCCGATGCCGCCGCGGCGGTCTGGGTAAGGCAAAACGCGAATCCGTGCACCATTATGCACCATTGTGCAACATTGGTTGGTCACGACGGGGGCAAGGATGTCCCCGCGATCGGCTATTCAGTTGTCAAAGAACACGCTATCCATTTCTACGCTAGCGCTGCGCAATTCAGGTTGATCTGGCGCAACACCGTTCGTTTTTCCTTGTGTCTTCCTTCGTGTCTTCGCGCCTTCGTGGCTCCCTATCCCGATTGCGGCAAGCGAAGAGAGACAGACAAGAAGGCGCGCATGGACTGAACGCAACCCTGAGCGAACTCGTCAACCTGAGGTACTCCGAAGGATCTCCTCCGTCCCACGCCGGAAAACCAAGAGATCCTTCGGAGTACCTCAGGATGACGAGCCTTGCGTAAAAGTACGTACGCGCCGACCAGTATGTCGGTCCTCCAGATGTGAATGCGAAGACAGAAGAGACACAGGCAAGAATGCCTGTGCCACAGAAGAGAAGCAGAAAGAAATACGGGGGGAGATGCGAACGGGGGGAGAGACAGGCAGGAATGCCTGTCCTACAGGAGAACATCCCGCGCATCGAGGGCGGAGGAAAAATCCGCTGACCACTGACGCCCGGCCGTTACGCGGTGCCGGTGACTTGGGCTTCGATGTGATTCACCTGCTTGGCGATCTCCGGGTCGTCCTTCACGTCGGCCGTCACCGTGCGCACCGCATGCAGCACCGTGGTGTGATCGCGGCCACCGAAGTAGCCGCCGATCTCTTCCAGGCTGTAGCGTGTGTGCCGGCGGGCAAGGTACATGCAGACCTGCCGTGGAAACGCGATGCTCTTGTGGCGCTTCTTGCTCTGCAAATCGCTCAGCCGCACGTTGTAGTACTTCGTGACGGCGTCGAAGATCATCTGGATCGTCACGCGCGTCTGTTCCGGCGCGGCCGACTCCCCCAGTGCCTGCTTGGCCAGATCAAGATCGATCCGGCCGTCCTGCAACAGGCCCATGCCCTGGATCTTCGTGATCGCCCCTTCCAGTTCGCGCGTGTTGTTCTCCACCTTCGCAGCGATGTAGCAGATCACGTCTTCGGGCAGTGCCAGGCCGCGCATCTTGCTCTTCTTCTTCAGAATCGCGACGCGCGTTTCGTAGCACGGCTTTTCGATGCGCGCCACGAGGCCCCAGTTGAAGCGCGACACGAGGCGCTCTTCCAACTCCGGAATTTCGCTCGGCGGGCAGTCGGCGCTCAGGATGATCTGCTTGTGGCCCTGGTAGAGCGTGTTGAACGTGTGGAAGAACTCCTCCTGCGTGCGATCGCGACCGGCGAGGAAGTGAATGTCGTCGATCACCAGCACGTCCACGTGGCGGTAACGATGGCGGAACGTGTTCATGTCGCCCGTCTCAACGGCGCTGATGAACTGGTTGATGAAGCTGTCGCACGACAGATAGAGGATGCGCGCGTCCGCGTTCGATTCCAATACCTTCTGGCAGACGGCCTGAAGCAAGTGCGACTTGCCCAAGCCCACGCCCCCGTGAATGAACAGCGGATTGTACGCCTTGCCCGGCTCACTCGACACCGCGACGCTGGCGGCGTGCGGCAGGCGGTTGCACGGGCCGGTGACGAAGTTCTCGAAAACGTAATCGGGATTCAGCGGCAACGGTTGGTCGCCGTCGTTGAACACGCCACCCTTGGGCAAGTTCTCACAGTGAAAGCTAACGGCCACCAACCGCCCCGTCGCGGCTTGCGCGGCGGCGGTGAAGGGTTGCTGGCACTGGCTCTGGCAAAAGTTCAATTGCGCCGGCGTCGGCACGACGGCTTGGATGACGCCGTTGGTGAGTTGGCGCGGTTGAAGTTGATCGAACCACACGCGGTTCAGCGTCGGGTGCTGAACGCGGACGATCTGCAGGATCCGTTGCCACAGGGTCGGATCGAAGGCGACGGTTTCCTGCGCACGTCGGGCAATGCCCTCGCGCGGTGGCGTGTGAGTCGTCATCATTTAGGTTCAATCGGACTGCAGGTCTTACCAACCGACGGTGACAAAGTCCCAACCCACCGCCGGGCGAAATATGCTTAGTGCGAAAACGCGAACCTTACCGCGCCAGCCCCTCGCAGACAAAATGTTTTCTCGTTCGATGACACGCATTTGTCGGCGAACGTTTTTCCATCACACAGCGAGCGATCAGGACGGTGCATCGCATTCATACGTTCGTCTTTCCATCGTCACAAGTTCGTGTCGTCGATCGTTAAAAATCGACTGCTAAATTTGCGCACGCGCCGCGACCGATTGTGTCATTTCTCATCGGTGCCCTTGCCCTTCTTCGGTGCCGCCTTGCCGAGCGCGGCCAACACCTGTTGAAGGTCGGACCATACCGCCGCTCGTACCTCTTCGGTGTAGCTACGCAACACGTATGATGGGTGGAACGTCGGCATAAGTTGAATGCCGCGCCACGAGTGCCAATTACCGCGCAATCGCCCCATCGTCTGCTTCGTCTCCAGCATGTAGCGTGCCGCGGGATGACCGAGCGTCACGATGACTTTCGGTCTCACCGTTTCCAGCTGCTTCAACAGGTACGGCGTGCACGCCGCGGTCTCGTCTGGCGCGGGCGCGCGATTTCCGGGTGGCCGGCACTTCACGATGTTGGCGATGTAAACCTGTTCGCGGCGCAGGCCCATCGCGACGATCATCTTGTCGAGCAGTTGCCCCGCCTTGCCGACGAACGGGCGACCGGTCAGATCTTCGTTCTCACCGGGACCTTCACCAATGAAGAAGATCTCCGCGTCGACGTCCCCTTCACCGAACACGGTCTGCGTGCGCGTCTCGCACAGGCGGCACTTCGTGCAGCCACGCACCTGCATCTCGTTCATCGACGCCAGCGTCGCGATCTTTTCATCGGTCGAAAGAATCGGCGCGGTGAACGGCGACTGATCGGGCGTCGGCATCAGTCGCGCCTGCGGATCGACCAGGTTAGCGGGCGGTGGTGTACTGACGGTCGGCTTACGCGTCGCGGGTCGGCCAGACGTGACGGCGACGGACTCGGCCACCGGCGCGCTCGGTCGCGCTGGTTGCGCCCGTTCGATTACCGGCGCGGCCGGGGCCGTGGCGGCTTGGGGCGCAGCGATTCGGTCGGTGCGCACCGCGTCTAACCCGAACGCCCGTTCGGCACGAAGGTGCAAGCTTGCTCGATGTCGGGAAGGGCCGGCCACTCGGGCGCCATCCTAGTGATCGATCGGACTCACACAATGGCCGCTAATGCGCGGGGAAATCCGACGGGAAAGCCCTGTGAACTTAAAGCCCGGCCAAGCCTCATTTAGCCACCGACTTGCCGGTGGTCCCTGCTCAACGAAAGAAATAGCCACCGGCACGCCGGTGGCTATTTGATACAGAAGTATTTGAGTTCAATCGCCCGTCCGCCTCAATGCAGCGTTTTGGCTTCGCTCATCAGGGTCAGAAGGTGGTCGAAGTTCAACGGCTTGCGCAGGAACGGAATGCCGCGCGACTCCAGCACGGTAAAGATCTTCTCGTTCTCGGCGGCCGAGATGACGATCGGGACGATGCGCTTGTCGAGCACGTTCAACCGGCTGATGAGTTCGGCACCACCCATTCCGGGCAAGTCGAGGTCGATCAGCGCGATCTCTGGCGACTGATGACCCGCGTCGACCATTTCCAGCGCCTCTTCCGCCGACGCCACTGCGGTGGGGCGGTACCCGAGCCGCGCGAGCAGGGTAGCGAGCGCGCGGCGCGAGACGTTTTCGTCCTCGACGATCAACACTGAGGCATTTAGCACGTCCACCTCATGAAAACCCTGCTTCAAACCGATCATAGTGCAGGGGTCCTTGCAAAATCGATACCTGCAATCGTCCTGTGACCTTCTTCACTTGTCACATCGGCACGACTCAATAGAAACCTTGCCACACCGTGGTTTATCTTCTGAAAATGGCGTTATTGGACGCGCTGCGGTAGCGGCCGGTGACGGTGAGGGGTCCGGCGCAATGACACGGTTGCCGTGGCACGTCGCACCGACAAGAAGCGCGCCCTGCTTGTTCGGGACGTTCACGATTCCACGCGTCGCCATATGTGCGCAACGCCCGGTGTCGTCTAAGATGCGCGGGCTAAATCTGGAGTACCGCCCGCATGTCGAATGACCCGCAACGCCGTCGAACGTTTGGTCGTGGGGCCCACCGGGCCCGCAATCACGAGTCTGCCCATGCCGCCGAACCCACCATTGCCGGGGCCGCGGCGTCGCACCCGTTGGTGCCGTCGGGCGAGCCAATCCTTATAGATAATCACGCAGATCTTGCGCGTTTGTTACAGACGCTGCGGAACGCGAAGGTCTTCGCTTATGACAGCGAGTTCATCGGTGAACTCACCTATATACCCAAGCTCTGCCTCGTGCAGGTCTGCTGGGCGGACGGCGTGGCCTTAATAGACCCTTTGGCCGGTGACGTCGACGTAACGCCCTTCTGGGAACTGCTGACCGATCCATCAGTTACGAAGATCGTGCACGCGGGCCAGCAGGACGTGGAACCAGTCGCGAGGCTACTGAAGCGCCCCGCTGCGGGCATTTTCGATACCCAGATTGCCGCCGGGCTCGCGGGGCTGCCGTATCCGGTGTCGCTGGCGAAGCTGGTGGGTGAGTTGACCGGCGCCAAGCTCGGCAAGAGCCTGACCTTCAGCCACTGGGACCAGCGCCCCCTGTCCCCCATGCAACTCCGCTACGCCGCCGACGACGTGCGGTACCTGCTGGCCGTCCATGACGATCTACAGAAGCGATTGAACGCGCTGGGCCACTTTGATTGGGCGATGGCCGAGAGCGACGCGATGTGCCAGGTGAACGAGTTCGGATTCGACCCCTCGACCGCGTTTCTGCGCGTGCGGGGCGGCACGAACTTGCCGCCACGTAACTTGAACGTATTACGCGAGTTGACGATCTGGCGCGACGCCTGCGCCCGCCATCACGACCTGCCGCCCCGGGCGTTCCTTAAGGACGAGATCCTGATCGACATGGCACGCCAGCCGGTGAAGTCGACCGACAAGCTCGACCGCGTACGTGGCCTGCCGCGTCCGGTGGAGCACGAGTACGGCGAGCAGATCGTCGCGGTCACGCTGGCGGCGCTAGACGCGCCCGAGACGCAGCTGCCGCGCATCGCCGACTACGAACCGCTACCGTCGGCGCGGTTTCGAGCCGAATCGTTCTGGGCCGCCGCCCAGAGCTTGGCGACTGGTCGGCAGATCGACCCCGCGCTGCTCACGAGCCGTCAGGAGATCGGCGACCTCCACCGCCGGCTTGAGGCGGGCGAGGACGCCAGCGAAATGCGCGTTATGACCGGCTGGCGGCGTGAAGCCTTGGGTGGTCCCCTGCTCGACCTTTACCAAGGACGGCGTACGTTCAGCGCTCGTTGGGTTGACGGTTCCCTGAAGATCGAGGCGATATAGAATGGTTCGGACGGTACGATTGACCAAGGCGTTGCCCACTCGTGCCGGTTCGTCATCCTGGGGTACTCCGAAGGATCTCCCCCCGTATTCGTTCAGGGACTAAAGAGATCCGCCCCCTCAACCGTAACAAGCTTATTTTCTAAATTGCTACCACGAGGCTCCTCATGCCCATCTACGAATACACCTGCGACGCCTGCAAGAAAACCTTCGACCACCTGGCCCGCACGATGACTGCCAGCGCCCCGGTGAAGTGCCCCGAATGCGGCTCTAATCAGACGCAGCGCGCCCTCAGCGTGTTCGCGGTGGGCGCCGAGAGCGCATCGACCTCGCGCACGCCCCTGCCAATGCAAGGAGGGTGTGGTCGGTGTGGCGGCCCCGGCCCCTGCGCGAGCGGCTTTTAGCGCGCATTGTGTAGCCGCAAGCTTGCTCGCGATTATGTTTACATCAACCGCGAGCAAGCTCGCGGCTGAACGGATGGGGCCACTTACGCGCGTCCCAGCATGTCCATCAACGGTGAATCGCTGATCGTGAGCGGCAGGTCGACGCGCCCGCGCGTGCGGCTCGATTCGTACGTCGCGAAGATCAGTTCGGTCGCCTGAATCGCATGGGCGGCCGCCAGTTCGGGGGTGCGGCTGGTGCGCAGGGCGTCCACGAGGTCCACGACGCCCAGCCCGACGGCGTTCATGTCGTTCACCGGTTCATCCCCGGTCAGCGGCTGCCAGTCGCTCATGCCCTTGGCCCAGATGCGGGCCTCTTTGCCGTCGAACTCGATCTGCCCCTCGGTGCCGATCAGGCGCTGCTGGGCCCCAATGTTCGCCTGGTGCCCGGTGACCATCGTGCCGCGCACCTCGTTCTTGAACTTGATGTGCGACAGGCCCTGCCCCTCGCACGGCGCGCCGAAGACGTCCTTGGTGCCGCGCGTGTCGATCTGCCCGATCACCCATTCTGCGGGCGTTTCGGCGTTGTAGTAAAACATCATGTCAAACCAGTGCGTGCCCCAGTCGTACAGGTTGCCGCACGACAGCTCCATGCGCTTCAGCTCTCCGATGCGCCCGTCGCGCACCGCCTGGCGCATCCAGATGAACGGCGTGCCGAAGCGGCGCTGGTGGTTGAACGTCAGCTGCACCTTCAACTCGTCGCAGACCTGCACCATCTCGCGCGACTCGCCGAACGTCATCGCCATCGGTTTTTCGCAGTGGATCGCCTTCACCCCCGCGCGGGCGGCGGCCAGCACCATCTCGGTGTGCAGCTTCGGCCAGGTGCTGATGCTGACGATGTCGAGCTTGGCCTCCGCCAACATCTGGTGGTAATCGGTATAGATCGCGTCACCGCCGAGGTCCTTCTGGAACGCCTCGGCGTTCTCGCGGTTCAGGTCGGCCAGCGCCGCGATGTGACATCCGGCCTTCAGGTACCCCTTCGCGTGCTCGCGCGACATGCCGAAACCCGTCGCCCCCTCGCTCTTCCACGGCCGACCACAACCAATGATGCCCACGCGAAGCTGATCCATGAGTTGATTCCTCTAAGAAGTGTTTCCGCCAATCCGATTGGGACAAAAGCCTACCCTCGAACGCGTTCCAATGGAAAGAGGTCGGCGCAACGGGATGGCGTTGCGCCGACCTCTTCACGTTGTGCGTGAAATTGGAGGAACGCCCGTCATCATCGACCGGCGACCCAATTCCGACACGGGCGGGTCGTTAGTCCGATCCGGCGACCTTCACGAGCTTGTTGTACAGGCCCAAGATCAGGAACGTCGGGGCCCATTGGCCGACGAACAGTGCCTGGTGATCCTTGCCCATGATCTTCAGCGTCAAGCTGGTGGCGATGCTGGCGCCGGCCAGCCACAGGAACGTGTCGGACGGCAGCTTGGCGGTCTGTTCCTCGATCGTTCGGGCGACGACGCCTTCGCGATGTTCCGGCGGGGTAAACGTGCGCATGACTCACTCCTTCGTGAAAGTGTTTCGACAACGCCCAAGCGGGCAATGCCCTACACGTTGCAATCGTGATGCCGAAGCAATCGCATAGTGCGAAAAGCCGTTTACCGCTGCTGAAGATGACGAGTTGTCACGGTAAAAGGCTGCATCATGACGTAACGGTCGTCATCGGGAATCTGTCGGGCTCCTTCGTTACAATTGGCCGTACCCATGGCCGGTGAGTTCGACTTCATCCAGTGGATCAGCACCCAACAGCGGCCGGACCGGCGCGTGCCCGTGCCGATCGGTGACGACCTGGCCGCCGTGGTCTGGGATGGGAGCGACCTGCTGCTGGTGGGGGTCGACCAAGTGCTGGACGGGCGGCACTTCGACGCGAAACGGCATTTGCCGGCGCAGATCGGTCGTAAGGCGATGAACCGCAACCTGTCCGACTGCGCCGCGATGGCGGCGCTGCCGGCGTACGCCGTGACGACCCTCGCCCTGCCGGCCGACGCGTCGATCGACTACGCCCGCGCGCTGTACACGGGCATGCGCGACGCCGCCGCCGAGTTCGGGTGCGAGATCGTTGGTGGCGACACCGGCTCCTGGAACGGGCCGCTGGCGATCACGGTGACGATCCTCGGCCGATCCGCGGGCGTTGCGCCGGTCACGCGGGGTGGCGCATCGCCGGGCGACTTTCTCTACGTCACCGGACCGCTTGGCGGCAGCATCGGTGGGCGGCATCTGACCTTCTCGCCGCGCGTTGCGCTGGCGCGCGAGCTGGCGACGCGGTTCCGCATCACGTCGATGATCGACATCAGTGACGGCCTGTCACGCGATTTGGGCCACCTGTGCGCTCAATCACGCTGCGGCGCGGTCGTAGACGCCGCTGCCGTGCCGGTGCATGACGACGTGCGATCGCTGACGTTTTCCGATCGATCGCCATTGGAACACGCGCTGCACGACGGTGAGGATCACGAACTGCTCTTCACCAGCCCCGATTCCGTTCCGCCCGAACTGGCGATCCGCATCGGTCAGGTGACCGAAGGGCGTGAGCGCGTGTTACAGGATGGGGACTTGCTGCGCCCCCTTGAGACGCGCGGGTGGGAGCACCGGTTGGGGAGCTCCTAACGACAACCGCTACTTGGCGCTGAAGCGGCAAGTCCGGTGGCACGTGAGGTCGTGACACGGTGTGGGCCCACGTTACACTAGGGGCTTACGGAACCCCCAAACCTATGGAATCGCTCTCGCCTGCCCCATCGCCACGCCAGTCGCTGAAAGCCGTTCGCACCGTTGTGGTGAAGCTGGGAACGCAGCTGCTGAACGACGCGTCGTCGCGCCTGGATGCGGCGTTTCTGGCCACCATCGCCGCCCAAATTGCCACGCTGGCCAGGAATGGCGTGCATGTCTCTATCGTCAGTTCGGGCGCCGTCAGCGCCGGGCTGCGCGAGCTGGGCCTCGACAAGCGCCCCGTCGACCTCGCCAAACTGCAGGCGGTGGCCGCGGTGGGCCAGCGGCGGTTGATGGACGCCTGGGCGGCGGCGTTCGCGCCGCACGACCTGCACGTGGGGCAGGTGTTGCTGACCCGCGAGGACGTCGACGACCGCACCCGCTTCCTGAACCTCCGCAACACGATTCACGCGATTCACGAGCTGGGCGCCGTCCCGGTCATCAACGAGAACGACACCGTCAGCACCGATGAAATCGTCAAGATCACCTTCGGCGACAACGATATCCTGGCCGCGCTGGTCGCCAACGCGCTGCGGGCCGACCTGCTAGTTCTGCTAAGCGTGGTTGACGGCATCCTGGACGCCGACAGTCAGCCCGTGCGGCTGGTGCAGAGCATCGACGCCGCCCGCGCGCTCGTGCGCACCGAGAAGTCGGCGCTCGGCAAAGGTGGCATGAATTCGAAGGTAGAGGCCGCTCGGGCCGTTACGGGTTCGGGTGAAGCGATGGTGCTCGCCAACGGGCGCATGCCCGACGTGCTGCCGCGCATCCTGGCGGGCGACGAGGTCGGCACGCTCTTCGTACCCGCGCCCCGCAAGCGATCGAGCCGCAGCCGCTGGATCGACAGCGTCCGCCCTGCGGGCATTGTGGTGGTGGACGAGGGATGCGCCGTCGCCCTATCGAAAAACAAGAGCTTGCTGGCAGCGGGCATCGTGAAAGTGGATGGCGACTTCAAGCCGGGGGACGTGGTCGCGATTCAGACTTCGGACGGAAAGATTTTGGGACGCGGCTTGTCCAACTACACCGCGCCCGACGTCGAACGAATCCGCGGCAAGAAGTCATCTGAGGTGCGTGCCCTGCTGGCAGAGTCCGCTTATGACGAGGTCATCCATCGGGACAACCTTGTGATGATGTAATGGATCGGCCCGCCTTTCCGGAGCACGTCTAGTAGGCCCCAAGAAGTCCAGCGTCTCCCCTTTCTAAAAGCTAGCGGATAAAAACGCTGTCGGCTTGCGCTTGTCATCCCGATGGGAGGCTTGCCGACCTGAGGGATCTCGACTGACTCACGGTGCGGGCCGTGGGAGACCCCTCAGGTCGCTACCGCTCCCCTAGGGATGACGGGTTGGGCCTTTTCGCAGGGTCTCATCCTCCAGCCTTAAGTCACTGGGATAAAGAAGATCTAACAGGCGTCTTCCCAAGAAGCTGCCCTCCCCATCAAAAACTTCCGCCGTCCAACCTTTGCTCCGCTCGCGTGTCTATCATCTGACTGGGTGATGGCCTGATGTCTGGTCGTCGCCGCGCATCCGGACCGCGACACAAAGGAGCGTGCGACATGCGATACGTAGTATTGGGTTTGCTCGCGCTGATGCTGGTGCCCGCAGCGGTGCAAGCGGGCGACCGCCACCGTAGCAGCAGTGGGTTTTCGGTGAACGTGGGCCACTCCGATCGCTGGGGTGGCCACTCATCGCGCAGCGGCTTCGAGGCCTCGATCCGTTTTGGCAGCGACCGATACGAGCGGAGCAGCCATCGTCGGTACGATTACGGCCGCCGCTACGATCACGGCCGATACGACCGCGGTCACTATGGGTACGACCGTCACTACGGCAGCCGCTACGACTACTGCCCCCCACCGGTGATCGTGGCCCCGCCACCACCGGTGTACCGCCCGCCGGTCGTCATCTATCGCCCGGCCCCGGTCTATTGCCCGCCGCCAACGTACTACGCCCCATCGCCGCGGTACTACTACCCGCAGCGTGAGTATGGTTACCGTCGATAAGCGGATCAGTCCGACCGCGACGATTGATAGAAGAGGATCGCTCGATTTATCGGGTGATCCTCTTTCCGTTTTGGTACCGCAAGATGCTCGGCGCGATGTTCATCGACGTATGCCGGGGCTATGATGCCGTGATGCAGTTGCCCGTGTTGCCCCCATCCACCGACAAGCCGAAGAAGGACCCTTGGTACGCCGACGGCCTGCAATTCACCTGCACGCAGTGCGGCAACTGCTGCACGGGCGGTCCGGGCTTCGTCTGGCTGACGACCGACGAAATCGTGAAGTTGGCGGCCTACCTGAAGATGACGCCGGAGGAGACGGTCGAGCAGTACTGCCGAAAGATCGACGGAAAGTTCAGCCTGACCGAGGTCCGCAATGCCGCCGGCAATTACGACTGCGTCTTCCTGAAGGACGTGCCCGCGGCGCGATCTGGCAAGGGCGGCGATAACGCCGAAGGCGTTCAACTGACCAAGCGTGGTTGCAGCGTGTATCCCGTGCGCCCGTTGCAGTGCCGCACGTGGCCGTTCTGGCCGGAGAATTTGTCGAACAAGCGCACGTGGACGGCCGCGTCGCGCAAGTGCCACGGCATGAACGTCGGCCGATCGTTCTCGATCAACGAGATCCACGCCGTGCGCGATGCTAATGATTGGCCGAAGAACCCACCGACCAGCGCCAAGCGATAGTCGCGATAATCCCCTTAGCGAAGATTTCCCACCACAATCATCGTCTGACGTCCTACTCCACATTCCCCCGATTTTCGCGCGCCAAGCTTCCAGACCCATCGACGTATTTCTATTCGTTCGGCAGTCGTGCTGCTTTTCTTCGCAACGTTATCCCTCGCGCCCAAATCTGCTCGCCGCATAAGCAAGCCTCAAGCCATATATAAAGTTCAAGTTAGGCTAAAGGGAAAGTCCTTAGGTGCAAAACGAAAGAATGATATGGACACGAACCCAATCGCCTTGTAGTTTTCGCCAGACATTTGATTTGCAACCAAATCAGATGTCCCACCAACCGCAGAAGCGCTCGGCACCGTCGCTGGAACATGGCGTCGGCTACATCTGAATCAGCGAGTGTTATTGGGAACTTCGGAACCTAACTTCCGGAGTTTACAGAAACGTAACACGACGCTGATTCGTCCGAATTGAACAACTTGTATAAGTCCCTCCGTCCGCTCGGCCGTGTGTGCCAAGCGGACGGAGGGTAAGCCCTGTATTGAAGTAACTAGGGTAGAGAACCCGTATGCCCCGAGAGGGGCGGGAGAATTGAGATGATCGCAAATCTGAAGTTTGTTGCCGCGGCCGCCATTGCTAGTATCGCTCTTTCGTCGGCCGCCAACGCGGCAGAATTGCTTGGCTTTAACACGGCCGGCAACGCTGGCACGGAGACGACGGAACCAAGCGTCTCGAACGACCCGCTTTTGCTGCCGTCAACTTTGACGCTTGGCAGCGGTATCACTCCGACTGCCAATGCGAATCGATTTGGCGGCAACAACTTTTTCGATACGGGCGATACGAACCCGACAACGCTCGCTGAATCGATCGCCGGGAACGACTACTTTCAGTTCACGGTCACGCCAGTAGCGGAAGCTTCGTTCACACCGACCAGCTTTGACTTTATTTTCGACTTCTCAAGCACTGGTCCAAACAGCGTCGCCCTGCGGTCGTCGGTCGATGGGTATGCTGAAAATCTCGGTCAGTTGACAACAATGACCACCTCGACTGTGACGTTCAAAAGCATTTCCATTTCAGGACTAACCGATTTGACAGCCGCGACGACCTTCCGCCTGTATGGATTTGGCGCGACCGCAACGACTGGCACGGGTGGGTTAGATGCGGCGAACGGCCGTACCACCCCGAATGTCATCCTTAACGGCACGGTCACCGCCGTCCCCGAGCCGGCCAGCCTTGGCCTGCTCGCCCTTGGCGGTCTGGCCGCCCTGCGTCGTCGTCGCGCCTAAAGGCGAGTGACTAGGTTAGATATTCCGACAAACAAAGAACGCCGACCCACTATGGGTTGGCGTTCTCTGTTGTCAGGGTGGGTCACTTTAGGGATTCCAGATCTATCTGACACGTCGTCCTGAGAAGGTGTCACGGATCCGATCGCGGCTGCCTTTCCGTGGCATGGGCGCCAGAGCCCATGCGTGTGGACTGGAATGAGCAATTTCATCGGTTGGCTGCTGCGCCGACCAAGCCGCTGCAACCAACGCTGTCTTGGGGCACCACCACGAGCATGGGCGGGACGCCCATGCCACGGTCGGAGCGGACGCGGCGCCGCTCTCTAACACCCTCTGAGGTACTCCGAAAAATTCCCTCGTGTTCATTCGTGGGATGGAAGAGAGCCTTCGGAGTACCTCAGGATGACGACGCGCAAGCATCATCCGGATCATACCACATCCGAGATGTCCCATTACTCAAACATCACTTCCCCGAAATACCGCGGCTGATGAATATTCAGTTCCTCCCCGATCGGTGACCAGCTAGCCCAGTGGGGATGGCTGCTGGCGTCGGCGCATTTGTAGAAGTTGGCGCGCCAGCGTTGGCCGGAGAGGTTGCCCAGGTCGCCGGCGTAGGCCTCCAGCACGGGCAGCGGAATCAGGCAGCCGATCCACCACTTCGTCGGCTCGACCATCTCCGGCCAGACGGTGCGCGGCAGCGATCGGCTGATCGATACCCGCTCGGCCAGCTCGGGTGATACGGGCGTCTGCTTCGCCAGGCCGCTGCCGTCGGGCAGGCGGGTGGGGTCTTCGATATAGCGGACGAGCAGCGTGCCGCCTGCGTTGATCTCGAAGTTGAAGTAGCCCTTGCCCGCCACCGGTTGGACGAAGAATTCCACGCAGCTGTCCTCCCACACGCGCCCGCCGTACTCGGTGGCGCGGCTTAGGACGTAGCGGTCGTCGACCTTGAACTTCAGGAAGATCGATCGACCATCATGCATCACCCGCACGCGCGTTCGCGGGTGGTGATCGCTGCTGCGGGCGTGGAACTGGTCGATGTTCGCAACCTCGGCAGCGCCCCAGACGCTCCCGTCCCAGTTGAACTCGTCGAGCAGGCCCGGCGGGACGGATTTGACGGTGTAGGTCTTCAAGTCTCGAACCTCCGTATTTCGTCGACCATACGCAACCGCAACCGAATCCGAAAGCGATTCAGCGTCGCAGTGCCAGTGGGCGTTGCGCCAAATCGACGTCGATCGCGCAGCGCGGGCGTCGTAAAGGATGGTGTGCTCTTTGACAACTGAATAGGTGGCGCCCGGATTGGTGGCCGCAGGTTCCGCATCCACGCGATGGTGCAAAATGGTGCAGAATGGTGCACGAAATCGCGTTTTCGCTTGCTCAAACCGCCGCGGGCAGGGGTCTACAGCTTTCCGGCGTTCTTGCGCGTGGGTAACGCGCGTCTTCACGTTCGCTTCGGCTTGCATGGGGTTGCACTTCCCGCTGCGAGAAAACGCACGTTTTTGAATGAGGTTGTTTCCGGTCGACATCATCCCGCATAAACCGAAATCCCACGTCGCCGGCCGCTGGCCGATTCCGCGGCAGGTCCTATAATGTCGACCGGCGTTCTTGGCGAGTTTCGGAGGCTTGGGACGCGCGCAGCCGGTTCAATCGCTACAGCCGGACCTTCACCCGATCCGCCGCTTGCGAGTCGCCCGAGCCCGTATGGCGGTCGGTGTATAGTTCGGACATCACCGCAGGACGCTAGCCCGGTGCTTTGAACCGCAAAGGGATCTGAATGACCAAGACGCAAACCAACCTGCTGCAGCGAGTGGCCCGGGGCACGTTTGTCGGACTTTGCGCCGCCATGGCGATCGGCATGATCGGGGCCGTCAGCGTGCGGGGGCAGGCGGGCACGGGGGTGACCAGCGGCGCCGTCGAGGGCGTCAATCTTGCGTTCGAAACCGTCGCCCCGGTGGCCGTTGCCACCGAGGTGACCACCCCAGCGGCCGTTGAACTGTCGTCGGCCAAGCCGCAGCCGAAGTCGAAGGTCGTTCGGATGGAAGTGACCGGCTACTGCCCCTGCAAGAAGTGCTGCGGCCCCAACGCCCAGGGCATCACCGCCAGCGGCAAGAAGGTCAGCTACAACCGCGGCCGGTTCGTCGCGGCCGACACCAAGGTGCTGCCCTTCGGCACCAAGTTGAGCATCCCCGGCTACCACGACGGCACCGCCGTCGAGGTCATCGATCGCGGTGGCGCGATCAAGGGCAAAAAGCTCGACCTCTACTTCCCCACCCACCAGGCCGCCCTCAACTGGGGCCGCCAGCACGTGGACGTGACGGTGATGGAGTAAGTGGTAATTGAGCCCGCAGGGGGCGGGGGATAGACTTCGCTCATTCTCACTCGCTGGCTCCATCATCCCCTCCTCTGGCTGCCGGTCACGGCGATCCTGCTGCTCACGTTCGCCATGGCATCGTACACGGCTGCGTTGACCAAAAGCGCGACGTATGACGAAACACTCGGCATCGTGTCTGGCCATCTCGCATTGCACCACCGCGACTACCGACTGCTGCCACAGGATCCTGCGTTGTTCAGCTACCTCGCCGGACTGCGCGCAGGTGACGACCGCGTGCAGATCGATCGCTCATCGCCACTGTTCACCAACGCGTTAAACAACACGGAAGCGCAATGGGCGTTGGCGATCGATACGCTCTACAAGAAGCCCGCCGCCCCACCCGACGCGCTGCTTCAACGAGCACGGTTGCCATTCGTCGTCGTCGCCGTCATCGGTGGATTGGCGGCCGCAATATTCGCCTACGCTCTGGGTGGCCCCGTGGCGGCCATGGTGACGGCCGGGCTGTTCGCGTTCGACCCGAACCTGCTGGCGCACGCGCCGCTGGTCAAGAACGACGTTCCTCTGGCGGCCATGTTCGCGATCGTGATCGGACTGACGTGGTGGGTCGGCCGCAGAGTCAGCGTTGCCTTGGTGGCGCTACTGGCACTGGCGTGCGCGGTGGCGATCAACGTCAAGTTGTCGGGCGTGCTGCTGATCGTGATGGTCGGCCTGCTGTTGGCCGGCCGCGCCGCGCTGTTACGGGCCGATTGGCACGTGCTAGGCCGAAACGTCCGCTCGCGCAGATGGCGCATCGCTACCTGTGCCGGCATCCTGTTCGCAACCGGACTCGTGTGCTGGGCGACCACGTGGGCGGTCTACGGGTTTCGGTATAGCGTGGCCCCCGACGCGCAGGTGACGGCCGGTTGGGACGCGCTGGAACGGGCGGCCCGTGCTGGCCGGGCACAGGCGGCTCACCCCGACCGCCCCGTCACCGCAGCCGACCTAGAATCGCAGCCCGTGGGAACGTTCGCCACACTCGTACGATGGGCCGCCGGTGCGCGCCTCTTGCCTGAGGCTTGGTTGTACGGACTGCAGTTCGTCCAGACGTACGCGATCGTGCGCAGTTCGTTCCTGCTCGGGGAAACGACGCTGACCGGCCACTGGTACTATTTTCCGCTCGCCATGGCATTCAAGACGCCCACGGCGGTACTGGCGGCCGCCGTGGTCATTCCTACTATCCTGCTGTATCGACGTTTGCGACGAAGTAACTCCCCCCCTACCGTCCGGCAACGTCAGGACCGCACTTGGGCGTTGCTTTGCCTAAGCGCGCCCGTGGTCGTCTATAGCTTGATATCGATGACGACAAGCCTGAATTTGGGCATTCGTCACATGCTGCCGGTCTACCCACTTTTGTACGTCGCAATCGCGTGCGGCGTGGCGCAGTTGGTCCAGTGGAACTGGAAAGCGATCAACCTTCTACTGACCGGGCTAGTTGTCGTACTGGTGGCGGAGTCCGCGCTGGCTTGGCCGAACTACATCCCCTTCTTCAACGCCCCCAGCGGTGGCGCGCGAGGCGGCATGAAGCTGCTGAGCGACTCGAACCTCGACTGGGGCCAAGACCTGAAACTGCTGGCCGAATGGCAGCAGCGCAACCCTAACGTGAAGCTGTACCTGTGCTATTTCGGCTCGGCCGACCCGGCGGCGTACGGCATTCGGCGCGTCGAGCTGCCCGGTGGGTGGCAATGGACCGAATGGACCGGCGACCTGCGCGAGCCGGGCGTGATCGCCGTCAGCGCGACGAATCTGCAAGGCACCTACCTGCCACCACAGTTTCACCGCTTCTACAAGTCGCTCGCCGAGCAACAGCAGCCGCTGGAGATTCTGGGGGAATCGATTTACCTCTACGCACATCCCGGGCGGCCGTAGGTTAGATGGCGTCAGGCAGCCGGGCCCCTTCTGTCACGTTCATCACGCACGGCGATTTTGCAGATATTGGCCCGCTCGGGACGATAGGACGTGGTGCGAACGCGTGCGCGGATCCTCTGTACCTTCGTCGTCGCGGCATCTCTGTCGGGATGCACGCTGCCGCCGCGTGGTGCGCGGTATGCGGGTGATCCGGATCCAAGCATCAAGATTCCGGCCATCCGCCAAGTGGCGGCACAGCGCGATACGGCGCAGGTGCCCGTCGTGGTGAAGGACCTCTCCAGCGACGACCCGGCCGTCCGGTTCTACGCGATTCGCGCGCTACAGAAGATGACCGACGGCGACGCCAAAGGGTACGTCTACTACGCGCCCGACGACGAACGCGCCGCTGCGGTCGAGCGGTGGCAGGCGTGGCTGGCCGACGAACAACAGCAGAACGGGGGCGCCCGCTGACCGTCGCGCGATTCGCGACGGCACCGCTGGCACATTATGCCATCCGCCAATCCATCCAACGCGGCGCTCGACCTGTCGATCACCAGTGATCCGGCGCAGCTGGCGCCGGCGCGCAAGTCGATCGAGTCGTTCTGCCTGTCGCACGGGCTGGACGAGAAGGCGACCGAGGACATGGGCCTGTGCGTAAACGAGGCGATGGCCAACATCACCCGCCACGCCTACGCCGGCCGCACCGATCGCCCGATCGCGCTGCGGGCGGCCGATACCGGGCAGGCCGTCGAGGTGTCGATGCGCGACTGGGGCAACGGCGTGAACCCCGCAGAATTAGCCGTGAAACCCAAGGATCCGCTCGTGCCCGGTGGGCTCGGGTTGGTATGCTTGCGCAGCCTGATGGACGACGTACGATTTGAACCGCAAGCGGACGGCATGCGGCTGACGCTGACCAAGCGGAAGACGCCCGCGACAAAGGAGCCCTCGCATGACTGAACTGAAGACCGGCACCAACCTCGTCCCCACCGCCCGCGTCGTTGACGGCACCGCGGTCGTGGCGGCGCTGAAGGGCGAGATCGACCTGCACAACAGCCCGGTCATCCGCACCACCCTGCTCGATTTGCTGGCCAAGCATCAGCCGAAGAAGCTGGTGCTGAACCTGTCGCAGGTGCCTTACATGGACTCGAGCGCCATCGCCGTGCTGGTCGAATCGTTGAAACGCATCCGCAACAACGGCGGGAAGATCTACCTGACCAACCTCCAGCCCCGCGTGAAGGGATTGCTGGAGATCGCGCGATTGAACGCCATCTTCGGCATCTGCGCCGACGAGGCCGAAGCGCTGGCGGTGTAACTTGGGAAGATCTTTCCGGTCCCCTCTCCCGGTACGCCGGGAGAGGGTTAGGGTGAGGGTGATTTCGAACATCGAGAGTCGTCAGCTGTACGAAATCACCCTCACCCATCCTCTCCCAAAGCATGCGGGAGAGGAGCCAGATCACGGTTGCTGAACGCGTTACGGCCTATATACCATGGACTTCCTCCGCCCCATCTCCGCCCTTGGCGCCTTTACGATCGGCGTGCTCGAGTTCATCGGCGGTCTGGGCTATCTGCTGCTGGACACGCTAGGCGTCGCGCGGCAGGGTCTGATCGACAAGCGCACGCGGTCGGCGGGTTGGGAGAACCTGTGGACGCAGATGGTGCGCGTCGGCGTGATGAGCGTGCCGATCGTCAGCCTCGTGTTGTTCTGCATCGGCGCCATCCTGGCGCTGCAGATGGCCCCCGTCTTGGCCGACTACGGCGAGGTTCGCCGGGTGGCGGACCTGATCTCGATCGCGACGTTTCGGGAACTCGGCCCGCTGGTAAGCGCCATCGTGCTGACCGGCTTCGCCGGCGCCAGCATCGCCGCGGAACTAGGGACGATGGTGGTCTCAGAAGAAATTGAAGCGCTTGAGGCGCTGGCGATCCCCCCCGCTCGATTCCTGGTGCTGCCCCGCGTGCTGGCGACCACCTGCATGATGGTCTGCGTCGCCGTCGTTGGCGATCTGATGGGCGTGATCGGCGGCCTCGTTGTGGCGACCTCGCTGCTGGGGTTGGATGGTGGCCAATATGTACAGCGCACGTTCGACGCGGTTCGCCTGATGGATTTTCTAACCGGCCTCGTGAAGGCTGGCGTGTTCGGTGTGCTGATCAGCGCCCTCGCCTGCTATCTCGGCCTGAGCGTTCGCGGTGGCGCCCAGGGCGTAGGCGTGGCGACCACCCGCACCGTCGTCTACACGATCGTCGCGCTCATCATCGTCGACCTGATGTTCACCAGCGTCTTTTACGCCATGGGATGGTAAAGGAATTGCCGATTTTTGATTTGCGATTGAAGGGCAAGACGATCAATGGCAAATCGGCAATCGAAAATCGCAAATGGCAGAAGCCCTCATCCAAGTTCAGGACGTCACCAAGCGGTTCGGCGAGCGCACGATCCTCGATGGAATCCGGCTCGACGTGTTGCGCGGCGAGACGCTGGTCATCATGGGTGGGTCGGGGTCGGGCAAGTCGACGCTGCTGCGCACGATGATCGGCAACGAGCGCACCGATGGCGGCGCGATCATCGGGTTTGGGAAGAACATCTGCGGGATGGACGCCGAGCAATTGTCGGGGTATCGCAAGTCGATCGGCGTGCTGTTTCAAAGCGGCGCGCTTTTCAACAGCATGACGGTCGCCGAGAACGTTGCCCTGCCGCTGCGCGAGCACACGGACCTGCCGCCGGAGACGATCGACATTATCGTGAAGATCAAGCTGGAACAGGTGGGCCTGCGCGAACATGCCCGCAAGATGCCCTCGGAACTGTCGGGCGGCATGAAGAAGCGTGCCGGCCTGGCACGGGCAATCGCGCTCGACCCTCAGATTTTGTTTTACGACGAGCCCAGCGCAGGGCTGGACCCGGTTACCAGCAGCGAGATCGACGTGTTGATCAACGACCTGAAGAACAAGCTGGGCGTCACCAGCGTCGTGGTGACGCACGAGATGGACAGCGCCTTCCGCATCGCCGACCGCATGGTGCTGCTGGACCGCGGGAAATTCATCGTCAGCGGCACGCCCCAGGAAATGCGCGCCAGCACCGACCCGCTCGTACGGCAGTTCATCGACGGCCTGACCGAAGGCCCCCTCACCGATCGGCGTCGCGGGGGTGAGTATGAGCTGGATTTGCTTGGGGCAGAGTGAAGTAGCAAAGCAGGAGTTGGAACCGCCAAGGACGCCATGAACGTCAAGCGAAGAGGAAGCGGAGATAGAGGATGGGAAAACGAATAGGAGTCAACGGGAGCGCCGGTCGGTCGACCGCGACTCTCCTCCATTTTCGATTCTCGTTTTTCTCCTCCTTCCCTTGGGGCTCTTGGCGACCTTGGCGTTTCGTAATTCTGCGGATCAGTGGATGTACCTATGGATAAGCAACGCAACAACCTCCGGGCCGGTTTGTTCATCGTGGTCAGCGTGCTGCTGATCCTCGGGGTGATCGTGGGTATCAAGGGCGTCGGCACGCTCTTCACGCCGGCGAACCTGCACACGGTCAGCTTCAACCTGAGCGACGACGTCAGCGGCCTGGCGGTCGGTGACGCGGTGCGGCTGGGCGGCGTATCGGTCGGCGTGGTGCGCAGCATCGAGTTCGACGGCGCAACGGAACCAAAGGTTGTGGTCTCCTTCACCGCGCCGCAGCGGTTCGCGCTGAAGCGCGACGCGCGCATCGGCATCCAGAGCACGCTCACCGGCAACACGTGGCTGAACATCGACAGTCTCGGCGCGGGAGAAGCGCTCGCCAGTGGTGAATCGCTGGTCGGTCGACCGAGTGCATTCAGTCAGCTGTTCGCTGCGGTGGGCGAGATCGGGCCGGAGTTGAAGGGCGCGTTGACCGACGTGCGCACGCAGACGCTGCCGAAGGTGAACACCGCCGTCGATGGCTTTGCCGACACCGGCCCGGCGGCGACGGCGCTGCTGAAGCACGTAGATGCGAAAATCGACCCCGCCGTCGAGAAGTACGATGCCTTGGCCGACACCGGCACCGACGCGCTGGCCAACATTCGCGACATCGCCGGCGACACGAAGGGCGACTTCCGGTCGACCATGTCGAACCTGTCGAGCGTGACCGGCAGCGCCAAGGACAAGGTGCCCGCGATCCTGGACAAGGTTGACGCGTTCGCCGCCACCGCGAACGGGACGATCGACCGCGCGCAGTCGGCCGTTACCGACCTGCAGGCGGCGCTGGCGAACACGAAGGACCTCACCGGTTCGGCGCGCGGCCTGCTCGTGCGCAACCGCGGGAAGATCGACGACTTGGCCGCGTCATTGAAGACCACCGGCGACAACCTGAAGGCCGCCACCGCCGAGATCCGCCGCAGCCCGTGGCGGCTGTTGTACAAGCCGGGCCCGGGTGAGATGGCCAATCTGAACCTTTACGACGCCGCCCGCCAGTTCGCGGACGGCGCCGGTGACCTCAGCGACGCCGCCGTGTCGCTGCGCGATCTGTTGGACGATCCTGATGCCAAGCCCGAACAGGTCGAGAAGCTCATCGAACGGCTCGATCAGACGTTCACGGAATTTCAGACGGTCGAGCAGAAGCTGTGGAGCAGCGTGAAGCAGTGAGGGGATTGCGGAAGCGAGAAGCCGCGATGTTGTTTCCGGCTCCTCTCCCGGAGTACCGGGAGAGGGGACCGGAGGCCCGCTGCGCTTTGCTTCAATTCCGCCTTCCCCCTCCCCTCGCCCTGCCGCGCCGCTGCCCCTACACTCTGAACCATGTCGCTTTACTCGATCGAAACGAATGGCAACCTACAGCCGCATCTGACGCAGGAGTGGTTGTTGACCAATGGGCTGGGCACGTACGCCGCGGGCACCGTTGTGGCGTGCAACACGCGTAAGTACCACGGCCTGTTGTGCGCGGCCACGCTGCCACCGGTCGGCCGCGTCATGCTGCTGAACCGGGTCGCCGAGATCGTCACGATCAGTGGCGAAATGCACGATCTGTCCATCAATCAGTTCGGGGCCGACTATCACCCGCGCGGCGAGCGCAACCTGCGGCGATTCTCGCTCGGCCACACCGCCAAATGGGAATATGAGGTCCCCGGCGCCAAGATCACCAAGGAACTGATGCTGCTGTGGCGCCAGAATGTCGCCGCGGTCCGGTACACGGTGAACCTGCAGCGCTTGCGGTCGGTCGAGATGCAGGTGCTGCCGTTCGTCAGCATGCGCGACTTCCACGGCCAGCGCCGCGCATGGGCGGCGTTCACCACTGAGCGCTCGGGGCACGGCGTGAGCGTGCGCGACGACGCGTCGAACCAGACCGTCGCCGTCCACGCCAGCACTGGTGAATTCATTGCCAAGCCCGACTGGTGGTACGCCCACGCCTATCAGCACGAAGCCGCGCGCGGCCTCGACAGCGTCGAGGACCTATTCACGCCCGGCCGGTTTCAGTTTCACTTCATTGGCGACAATACGTCGGTGACACTCGTGTCGTCGATCGACGGCAAGCCCACGATCGACTGGGACGCCGAGCTGCAGACGCGCGTGGATGCGTACGCAAAGGCCGTGCAGAAGCCGGCCGCCTCTGAGCCATCGAAGACGATCGTGCAGCTCACGCACGCCGCCGCCGACTTCATCGTTGCGCGCACGCCACCCAAGGGCGGCGAGGGCACGACGATCATCGCCGGCTACCCGTGGTTCGCCGACTGGGGGCGCGACACGATGATCTCGCTGCCGGGCCTGCTGCTGTCCACCGGCCGCTTCGAACAGGCGCGGCAGGTGCTGGGCGTGTTCGCGAGCTACGTCAGTGAAGGGATGATCCCCAATCGGTTCGACGACTACACGAACGCGCCGGAGTACAACACGGTCGACGCCAGCCTCTGGTTCGTCCACGCCTGCTTCGAGTACCTGCGCCTATCGGGCGACAAGAAGGCGTTCACGAAGACGCTCCGAGGGGCGTGCGAGCAGATCATCGACGGCTACTCGCGCGGCACGCGGTTCGGCATCCGCATGGACGAATCTGACGCGCTGATCACGCAAGGCGACGCAAGCACGCAGCTGACGTGGATGGACGCCAAATGCGGCGACACGGCGTTCACGCCGCGCCAGGGCAAGCCGGTGGAGATCAACGCCCTCTGGTACCACGCGCTGCGCCTCATGGGCCGCGACGACGTCGCCGACCGCGTGCGCGACAGCTTCGTCAGAGCGTTCTGGCTCGGCGCCGATAAGGGCCTGGCCGACGTGGTGGACGGCGAGCGGCGCGACGAGTCGATCCGGCCGAACCAGATCTTCGCCGTCAGCCTGGCCAATAGCCCCCTATCTCCCGAACAGCAGGCGGCCGTGGTGGCGGTGGTGCAGCGAGAACTGTTGACGCCGTTCGGGTTGCGCACGTTGTCGGTGGAAGATCCCCAGTTCAAGTCTCGGTACACCGGCCCGCAGAACCAGCGCGACGCCGCGTACCACAACGGCACGATCTGGCCCTGGCCACTGGGGGCGTTTCTGGAGGCGTACCTGCGCGTGAACGACCGGTCGCCAGAGGCGATCGATCAGGCCCGGCAGTGGTTGTCGCCGTTGATTGATGGGATGGGCAACACCGCGTGCATCGGGCAGATCAGCGAGATCTACGAGGCCCAAGAGCCGCACCGCCCGGACGGTTGCTTCGCGCAGGCGTGGAGCGTCGCCGAAGTGCTGCGCGTTGCGGTTGAGTTGGGGATGTAGGGGCGGTGGAACTTGCTTGCCACTGACGTGGCAAGCCCTTGGTGGGCCTTCGTTTCCACCCGGTGCCGGGCCTACTTTTTGGTGATCGGGCGCACGTTGCGGATGATGCCCACGAAGTCCTGTTGGTCCACCGAGTCCACGATCGCTTCGATCGCGAAGACGTAGGCATTGGGGATGGTTTTGCCGTCGGCCTGTTTCAGTCGGTAGAAGCGGAAGCCGCGGCGCTGGCTCGGGTCGGCCTGGAACGTGTTGCGGACGTCCTGGCTGTAGACGACGCGATTCCCCAGCGCCGGCCAGCCCGTGGCCAGACCGAATGCACCGTCACCTGGATCGAACGCCGACTCGCCGTTCAGGCTTGGTTCGACGCTCTTATTCGACGTCGCCTCAACCGTGAAGAGCGGCACACGATCCCCACCTCGCTGATCGAGCCGCTGCGGATCGTACCACGACATGGACAGCACCGGCGACGCGGTCGGGCCGAAGCAAGCCAGTGGCTCGATCGTCACCGGGTCGGGCAGAACCTTCTCGAACAGCTGCGCGTTCACCTCGTCCTCGGACGCCAGCACCACCGGCAGATCGGCCACCTCGGGGGCAGGATCTCCGACGTCCACCGACAACTCGTGCAATTCGAGGATACGATGCAGCGACGGCTCATCGTCGGCCGTTGATCCGGTCGTCACCAGCCCGCGCAGCTCGATCGACAGCACCGGGGTGGTCGGGTCGTTCGACTCGATCGTCAGCACCGCTGACTTCACGCCCTCTGCGCTGTCGCGGCTCACGTCGAACCCGATCAACAGGTCGTACGGGCGGAACTGCCCCACGCTGACGTCGGCACCGGGCGCGTTGAGGATCTTGAACATCGCGGCGTCAGGCCCGGTGATCTTGAAGCCCGCCGGGCGCATTACCAGTGGTTCAGTACCGGCGTTGCGCAAAGACAGGCGCCGCGGCGGCGTCGGACTGCCGGCGGTCAGCGCGTGGAACAGCAGTTGCCGCTCGCTCGGCACCACGTGTGAGCCCTTGGGCAGCGGGCGCAGCAGCGAGATCCGCTGGTTGCCGAATTCGGAGACGTACAGGTTGCCGGTGGGCAGGTCCTCCACCAAACCCAGCGGGCTGTTCAATTGCGTAAAGCCCACGATGCCCTTCACATCCTCGGCGATCGAACCGTCGGGGCGTGGTGTTAAGACGACGATGTCCTTGCCGCCGCTGTAGCGTGTGAGCAGCAGCTTGCCCTTCAGCGCGCCACCGAACGTGTCGCTCTTGTACTCGATGATGCCGTTCGGCGAGGCGTTCTTGTCGAAGTCGTACGCGAAGCCGCGGAAGTTCCGGTCCGGCTGCACGCCGACCGGATATTCGTGCACCTCGGCCACATCGCTGTCCCGCGTCGGATTGCCACCGTTTAACACGAACTCGTTGCGGTGCGGGTTCGGGTGCCCGTAGTACCCACCGCGAACGATGCGGTACAGGAAGTCGTTCTGCGTCTGCAGCACACCTTCCAGCGGGGGGATGACGCCGGGGTTGTACGGGCCCATTTGCGCGTCGATCCGCAGACCGCTGATCGTGCCGCCATCGTAACCGGGCGTGCTGCCACCTGCGGCCGATCCGTTGGACGGCGCGTATAGCGAGCCGTTCGAATGCGTGAACAAGGTCAGCGCATTACGGATGCCGGTGGCGTAGATCGTCAGCGGCGCACTGGGCGCAAAGGGGTCGTAGGTGCCGCCCTCGTCGGTCTTGGCGTCCAGCGGCAATTTCGTGATCTTCGAGACGTCCAACCGCAGGATGGCAGCCGTCATCAGGTGTTCGCTGCGCTTGCCCCACGCTTGGTCGGGGGCACCCATAGCGGTATTGCTGGGCTGGCAGAAAAAGATCGCGCCATCGGGACCGACGATCGGTGCAGCGGTGATGTGGTCGCGCCTGCTGCGCGGCAGGTTGATCACGTAGTCCTGATAATGCTCGAGGTTCGCGCCGGACAACCGCGAGAGCTTACCCGTCCAATCGGCGCCCTTGTCGAAACTGAACTCGCTATGCGTGACCCAGGCGATGAGGTTGTCGGGCGTGCTGGCAGGGTCAAAAGCGATGCCCGGCACCATGCGCGGGCCCCAATTGGCGCGCTGGATCGACGAGATGACCGTCGGCGTGCCGAGCGTGCCGCCAGGCCCGATGTCATAGCGCACGATTCGCCCGTCAACGGTGGTGCCGTACAATCGCTTGTCCGGGCCGATCACGAGGTTGATTACCGGCATGCCGACCGTCGTCGGTTGGGGTATCTTCTCAAATCCGCCGGGGAAGTTGACCATCGCCCGGTCCTGACCGGTAACGAAGGTGGTCTTGTACGGTCGGAACGAGACGCCGCTCGTATCGCGCACGTTCGGCGTCACCTCGAAGGTATATTCGGTCTGGGGGTCCAGCGCCTCGATCGGCTGGAGCACGATCGCATCACCACCACCGGTCGTGTTGCGCAATGCCTGCACCGGTTGGCGGTCCACGGTGCGATATAACAGAACCGTGGCGTCAGAGAGAGTGCGGTCGTCGACGCCGTGCCCGGTGTTGGGCAGACCAACGTCCGCAGCGATGAACGTGGCGGGGTCGACGTTGTCCTGCAGCATTGCCGGGCGCGTCGAACGGACCCAAGGGTGCAGCGTGAAGAGGTGGCCCAGGTAGCGATGCCGGAGCCCCCGCCCCTTCAACGATTGCCAGCTGACAATCCCCACTACCGCGACGACGACGATGATGACCGCCACGCGACGATAAGACGTTTTCTTCAACACTGACAGACTCTCTCCCAGGGAGCACGCAGGTCCCCCTGTGATACGTTATCGGCTTCGATGAGCGTTGAATTTACTACACCTGCGCAGATGGTTCCTGCCGTTCACCCACGAGCGGCACGTGCGGATTATACGGGTTGTATCGCGATTGGCGAACGAAGAATCGCACAGCCCATAAATCCATGCGCAACCGAGGCCAGCTATCAGAATTGCTCCTTATCAAAGGGCTTATGTGAGATTCACTGGCGGTGTTGAACTAGCGCTCAAAAATAGCAATCACCGTTTGCGAGCTCATCCATGATACGCAGCCGCCGCAACGATTACCGATTATCGGTTTAGCGTACCCCCCTTGTTCACCCGCTGATGCTCCGGACCCGCCGCGGCGCAGTGGCGGGTCGGATTCAACTATATCCCGGCGAAGACCGGCCCTTTTGGCTGCGTAGCATGGGCCGCATTGATGCGCTTGGTCGAGAAGACGGACGTCGGTTCCTCGAACTCGACGTAACCCTCGACCCACCCCTCACCGATCTCGCGCGTCCGGCGCACATGGCAGCGGACGTGCCGCACGCCACCGTCGGGCGCGGGAATGCGGATCGTGGCCGCCTCGATGTCCTGTAGATCGGTCGGTGAGACGAAGCCCGAGCCGCCGGCGTTCACGTCGCGCGTGTAGAGCGTGAACTCCTGCCCATCCACGCCCGTCCCCACAAGCGTGGCCGCCACCTCGTACTTCGCCCGCGGCATCCGCCGACGTTCGTCACCGACCGCGTCGACCTCGTACATGCCGCTCTTGTTCGTGTTGTCACTCATCTCGCATTTGCTCCTTCTGGCGCACGGTGCTCGTGCAAGAAGGATCTACGATTGAATGAGCCGAAAAAAAATCGCGACAATGTGACCTGCGTTATCGGACGCGCAAAGCGTCTACTCCTCCGGCGACCGCTCGGGGCGGCCCTCGGCAGCCAGTGGTGACTCATCGACCGTCTGAATCTCCGGATCACCATGCAGCGGATCGCCACTGGCAGCGGCGTCCTCCGGATCCAGCAGTTCGTGCTCGTCGACCGCCGCGTCATCCGGCGTGGGTGGGTGCAGGATCGGCAGGCTGGCGATCGTGGTGTGCGGGTTCTCCCCCGCCGCCGGCGCCTTCAGGATACTGTTATCGTACTCGACCTTACGCTCGCGCGGCGTCTTTGGCTTGCCCGTGGTGCCGCTGCGCCGTGCGGGGGGCCGCCGGCCACCCTTCACGTCCTCTTCCAATTGCGCTTTGCGCCGCAGGATGTGGTGGTAGTGCTGCGCGAACCGATGCGCCTCGTCGCGAATGTACTGCAGCAGCTTCAGCCCCAAATGGTTCCGAGGCAGCTTCAGCGGCTCGCCCTTGGCCTGCACGTAGACTAGCTCTTCCTTCTTGGCCAGCGAGATCACCATCGGCGGCTTCACGTCCATGCTTTTGAACACGTCCAGCGCCGCGTGCAGCTGACCCAGGCCGCCGTCGATTAAGATGACGTCCGGGTACAGTTCCTGGTTGTTCCCCGCCTCGCGATATCGCCGGCTGACGACTTCCTGGATGCTGAGGTAGTCGTTGTTCCCCTGCCCGTGCGAGATCTTGTATCGCCGATACCCGTCTTTAAACGGCGAGCCATCGATAAAGCAGACCTTGCTGCCGACCATCTCGCCCCCCTGCAAATGCGCGATGTCGATCGCCTCCAAAATGCGTGGCGGTTCCGGCAGCTGCAGCGCTTCCTGCAGCGCCGCGAGCCCTTCGCGCGGGTTGGACGCAAAACTCTCCGGCTGCCAGAACTCCTGCTCGCCCTTCTTCGCCCGTGCGCCCAGCGCATGCAACGCTTTAATCTCGTCGCGCAGCTTGGCGGCCCGCTCGAACTTCATGTCCTTGCTGGCCTCGATCATGTCGCGCTCGAGCGCCGCGATGACCGACTTCTTATCACCGTCCAAAAAGCGGATAAGCCGTTGGATGTCCTCGCGATACGCCTCTTTGCTGATCTTGGCCGCGCACGGGGCCGTGCATTGTTTGATGGGATACAGCAGGCACGGCCGAAAGAACCGCCGCTTGTCGTCACCGTCGTTGATCTCGAGATGACACGTGCGGAACTTGAACGCCTTCTGCAACAGCGTGACCGCTTCCTTCAGCGCGTAAACGCTGGTGAACGGCCCGTACAGCTTCACGCCCCTGCTCATCGGCTGCCGCGTGATGAAGACGCCGGGAAAGTCGTCGCCCGTGGTGATCATCAGATAAGGAAACGACTTATCATCCCGCAGCGACGCGTTGTACTTCGGCTGGATGTCCTTGATCAGCCGATTCTCCGCCAGCAGCGCCTCGACCTCCGAATCGGTCTGGATGATCTCAAACTCGACCACCTCGGTCAGCAACCCCGCCTTGCGCTGTTCGATCTTGGTCGACGGCTGAAAATAACTCCCCACCCGATCGCGCAACGACGACGACTTGCCCACATAAATGACGCGCCCCTTCGCGTCCTTCATCAGGTACACGCCGGGCGCCTTCGGCAATTCCTTAGCCTTGGCGGAAAGTCGTTCGATGCGGTCGTCCATGACGTCTGGGGGAATTATAGGCAACAAAGCGGGGCCAACACATTGGTCAAGCCCCGCGGCCAGTATGGCCGAGACCGTTTTCCCTTCCCGTCTAGGACGAATCTGTTAATGTTCGTGCCGTACGCAGAGTCGAGAGGCCCATTTGCGGCCGAACCCGCAGTTGTATTAAGGGGAAGATTTGTCGTTCAAAAAGAGAACCAAGGTCTGGATCGAGTCGCTGGAGAAACGCCAACTACTGTCCGGCACGTTCTTGCGTGCCGAAATCGACTTTGCCGTCTACGATCCCGTCGCAAACGTCGCCTACTACGGGTCCGGTTCAGCAATCACCGGCTTGTCACTCGACGATTTGACCACCGTGGTCAGCGAGCACCACCTCAGCACGAACATCTCGAGCATCGATGTCTCTGAGAATGGCCAAACGCTGTACGCGCTAACGGTCGACGACGTGCTATGGGCGTTGGAAACGGAGAGTGGTGGTCAACGAATCCTTGCCCGGCCCCCGGCTGGTGCCGATGCCAGCGCCGTCGTCGCCACGGATGTTGGACCGCTCGTCTATGGCCGGTCCGCGAACAGAGCATACGCGTTATGGGCCCCGTCGGCTGACGGGGCAGAATACGAACAGATCTTCACCCCAACTTTATATGGCGCTGAAGCCATCGTCCGCTCCCACGACCATAGCACCCTGCTGCTCGGCCAAAGGGACATATACGACGTCGCAACCGGCACTGCTGAGCCGCTGGTTTCCGAAGGATATGCTTGGATCCATTGGCTCAATGGCAACGGGAGCGCAGTGAGCATCGGCTCCAATGGCTTATACGACCGCTCGACCGGGACGACAAAACCCGTGGGCTTTAATGGGGTAGCCGGAGGCTTTAGCGCTGATGGGTCGTCGATCTTCTACAAAGTGGACGACCGGTTCCTCGTTCAGAACACGTCGGACGACACGCTGCGCTACGTGATCGAACCCAGCGGCCTGCTCGCAAGCAGCGGGTTGCTATCGGTAGGTGATGTCCCCAACGCGTCAATCTTGCTGACGTCGAACGGCACTCACCTTCTATCGGTGTGGCGGACCGGATTGCACTTGGCGCCAATCGTCGCGCGACCGGCCTTCGCACCGATCTCACAGGCGGCGGCTTACGGACCGAACTCCGTCACCGTGCGCGCGGTCGACCCCAAAGGTGTGCTCGACCCCACCTTTCGCGGCACGGCTTCCGTTACAGTAGAACGAGACCGCATCGCGCAACCCCCGATCACCCACACCTTCTCCGCGGACGATGCTGGCGTGTGGACGTTCGACGTTGACTTCGCAGCACCGGGCTCGTACACGCTGACCGTCACGTGTAGCGAATTGCTAACCAGCGAATCGATCGAGGTACCGGTTGTCGACACGCTGCGCCGGCCCGTCATAACGGACGTCTCCTCGTTGGCAAGGTCGTCGCCGGGTCGCGGGGTGCAACGCATTAAACTTGCCGCGAGTGATGACACGGACCTTGCCCAAGGGTGGCTGGATACCAGTCACATATCCGTCACCGCACCCGATGGAACGGCACTTGTCCATCGGTACGAGGACCTCACCTTCGACCATCGGAATGCCAAAGCCACCATCATCATTGATGCACCAGGGGGATTCTGGGATCCCAGTGACAACGGGCGATATACAGTAAAGGTCGGCAAGGGGGCAGTTCGAGACGCCGCTGGACAGGAAGCGGCTAACGAGTTCACGTCGACGTTTCTCATCGACATCCTGCCATCGGACTCCTACCTTCTGCCGCAGGTCAGCGGTTACGTCTACAACGCAGTCGCCGGTCCCTACGGGTCCGAACAAATGTTGGTGCCGAACGTGCGGGTCTACGACGACTGGAACGACAACGGTCAGTACGATCCGTTCGAGCCCGCAGCGTTCACGGACGAACTCTCCAAGTTTAGTTTTCGCACCGGCCATCACTCGCGCATCATTCGGGTCGAGCATCGCCCTGGGTGGTCGACGCCGCCGGGCAAAGTTCATAACGGGTTAGGCCTCAATAGCGATCAGTACGAGTTATATTCGTCACCGGCCAATCCCGTCGTCATCGATTTACTCGTCGCCGCTGACACCATGGCCGCCGGAATCATGAGGACCAAATCCGACGATGGCAACGAGCAATGGCTCACGTCCCTTGCTCAGACAATAAATGTCGCATTCCTAGAGAGCCAGACCAACGTCGTGGTTCGAATTGTTGGTGTGGCGCAGGTCAATCACACGTTCAGTGGTGACCTGAGCAAGGAGATGCGACGGTTGTCCAATCCCCGCGACCGCACGTTCTCGGCCGTCCATGCCGAACGCGATCGGCTCGGCGCGGATATCGTGCTGTTCCTGACAAGTGGCAAGGTCCGCACACCCGTGCTGGGCCTTGCGTACACTTATCGCGACCGACCGGAACAAGGTCTCGCAGCGGTCGTTATGGGCGACGAGGTCGAAATCATTGCCGCCCATGAGATCGGTCACCTGCTGGGCGCCGGTCACGAGGCAAAAGCAGAGCGTTCGCCGACGTCCCCATATGCGCTCGGCTACCGGTTCACCGGCGTGAACGGCGTGTCGTACATGGACCTGATGTCCACGAATCACCTGGCACCGGCCGAACGCGTGGTGCGATTCTCTAACCCAGACCTCACCCACGCAGGTGTACCTCTCGGCGACTCCTTCGCCGACAACGCCCGTATGATTCGCCGCACCGCGCCAGTCGTCGCCAGCTATCGCGGCGCGGCGTGGCCCACGCCGCCGGCGGAGCACGACCTGGTCGCGACGAAGTTCGCGGCGAAGTTGCCTGACCTCTTCATGGGAGGCGAACGTGCGAGCGCATCGCTGTCGTACGTGAACAACGGCGACCAACTGCACCGCGGCCCCGTCAACGTCACCTTCTACCTGTCGACTAACGGCACGGTGGACGCAGGTGACACCGTCGTGGCAACGGTGGCGCGCAACGTGTCGCTGAAGCCCGGTAAGGGCGGAAAGCTGACGGCGCGCTTCGTGCTGCCGAGCGGGTTGGTCGAAGGCAACTACACGCTGCTGGCCAAGATCGACGGTGGCGACGCGTTCGCAGATCGCAACGAGGCAAACAACGTTCAATCGGGACCAATCGCGACCTATGCACAACCTGTGCTGGATCTATCCGTTACCCCCGGCACCACCACGATGCGCCGGGGTGGGCGGTTTGCGTTTGGCTTAACCAATTTGGGCAACGTGCCCGCCAAGTTCCATGGAACGGTGGACCTGACGGTATGGGAGGTCGGGCCGTTCGATGAAGTTGGCGTGGCGGGTCCGATCGGAACGACGGCGGTGTCGCTCAAACCATCGGCAACGCGGACGTATGGCGTGTCCACGGCATTCGCTAAAGCGCTGGCGCCGGGCACGTACAAGTTCGTCCTCCGCGTGACGCCGCCGGACGGCGTGACCGATGTGGATCTCACCAACAACATCGCCACCGTAATGGTGACGCTGGTGTAAGCGCGGGTCCGGATGGCGAATGGCCGGAACGTCGCGAAGCGACCCAACGCGCCACACGCCCGGCCTCGCCACTTCAGCGGCAAGGCCGGGCGTGCGGGTTAGTGTGTACGGGGCGTGCCGTTACATCGGATTGCTGAGTTCGGTGATGGTGCCCTGGCGTTGTTCGGGCATCATGGGTTTGGTCTTTTCCTCGGTGGTGCGTTCGCTACCGCTGCCGCTGGTTTCACAACCGACGGTGGACAGGCCGAGCGTGACCACGAAGGCCATCGCGAAACAGGTATGGAGGGCGCGCTTCATCTGGATCTCCTTGCCGGCGTAACGCCAAGGTTGGCGGTGTTCCTGCAAGCAAGATATTCCAACGAACGCGAGGGTGGAGCGGGGAAAATGGCAGACGATTTATGAGCAGATCTTGAGGCACGGGAGGGCGATATTCCCGTAGCATGGGCGTCCCGCCCATCCATTGAAACAGGACGCGCGACCGCCCCACTTCAGCAACGCGTCCCTTGGCATTGGCAACCTCTTCCGCTTCGGCCACGGACGAGACGCCCATGCTACGGGAAGAGGCGTTGCCGATTTACACGTTGCCGCGACCCGCTATTCCTGCGCCCGCCGGTTTAGCAGGCGGAAGAGCTTGAGGTGGTCTTCCTCGTCGCTCAGGCGTTCGGGGTGCCACTGGACGCCCATGAACAGCGGATACGACGGGTCTTCCACGCCCTCGATCACGCCGTCCAGCGACGTCGCGATCACGCGCAGCCCGCGGCCGAGCGTCTTCACCGCCTGCTTATGACTGCTGTTGGCCAGCACGTCGGTCTTGCCCAGTTCGCGGGCCAGCAGCGTGTCGGCGATCAGCTTCACGTCGTGCCGTGGATAGCGGCCCTCTTCGAGCTTGCCATGCTCCAGAGCGTTCTCACGTTCGATGTCGGGCAGATGCTGGTGCAGGCTGCCGCCGCGGTAGACGTTCATCATTTGGCTGCCGAGGCAGATGCCCAGCACGGGCTTGCGGCGGCGCTCGACCTCGGCCAGCAGCGCCATCTCAAACCGCTGGCGCAGCGGGTCGATCGGGGCCGCCTTGGGGTGGTACGGGGCGTCGCCGTAGATCGCTGGGTCGATGTCGTTTCCGCCAGACAGGATGATGCCGTCGCACAGGTCGACGTAATCGCTCACGAGCGACACGTCGACCTTGTACGGCAGCAGCACCGGCAGCCCGCCGGCGCGTTCGACGCTTATCGAGTAGCCGCATGGCGACTCGTACTGGTTGGGCTTGTCGTGCGTGTCGACCGTAATGCCGATCAGGGGACGCTTGGCCATGGGGTTAACTTCCGCTAGCGCGCCGTCACCAGTGCGAATGCCGTCCCTACGCGGAACCGGCATCCGTACCTCGTTGACGGCGAACAATTCGCCGCTGAGGATACACGGGATGAATCCGTCGACAACGTTCCCGCGTTACACGTCGTTCGACCCGGCCGTGCCCGTCTGGTGTGCAACGCCCCACCAAGGCGGCGCGATACACCGCTTCTTCGACACCAACCCGCTCAGCCCGTCGGGCAGATACCTGGCCGTCCTGCGGCTGCCGTTCGAAGATCGGTTGCCGGAGCCCGGCGAGACCGCGCGCGTCTGCGTGATCGACCTGCAGACCGGCGCCGACCGCACCGTCGCCGAAACGTGCGGCTGGGAGCCACAGCTCGGCTCCAACATCAACTGGGGCGCCAGCGACGACGAACTGCTGTTCAACGATGTCGACGTACAAACGTGGACCCCGTTCGCCTGGCGGCTGAACCCGCACACGGGCGATAAGGTGCGTCTGGATGGAACGGTGTATCAAGCCTCGCCGGACGGCCAGTGGATCGCATCGTCCGACATGCGATCGATGCGCCGCACGCAATCCGGGTACGGCGTGATGGTGCCCGACGAACACGTGCCGCGCAACGTCGGCGTGCGCGACGACGCGGGCCTGTGGATCACCAGCACCCGCACCGGCCAGCGCAAGCTCGTGGCGACCCTGAAGCAGTTCGTCGACGCCGGTGGCGACGCGATGGAGATCCCCGACCCGCAAAAGGTTGAGTTGTACGGCTTCCACACGAAGTGGAACCTGCAAGGCGACCGCCTGATCTACACGTTGCGCTGGTTCCCCAACAGCGGCGCATCGCAGTACGTCCACATGAAGGGCGTGCGGTTCGCCGTCTTCACGCTGCGCCCCGACGGCACCGATATCCGCTTGGCCGTCCCGCCCCGCCAGTGGGACAAGGGCGGCCACCACATCAACTTCTTTCCCGACGGCCAGCACCTGTCGATGAACCTTGGCCTTGGCCCCAACAACAGCCTGCGCCTCGTGCGCTGCGGCCTCGATGGATCCGACCTGCGCCCCATGCTGCCCGACCTGCTCGGCTCCGGCCACCCCACCGTGCACCCCGACGGGCGTCACATCCTGACCGACACCTACACCAACGAGCCCATGGTCTTCGGCGACGGTACCGTGCCGCTGCGATGGATCGACCTGGAGACCGCCACTGAACGCTGCCTCGTTCGCTTCAGCACCGCCCAGCCCTCTCCCAACTTCACCCTACGCGTTGACCCGCACCCGGCGTGGGACAAATCGTGGCGCTACGTCACCTTCAACGGCTACGTCGACGGCGCGCGGCGGGTGTTCATCGCGGATATGAAGGACGTCAGCCAGGTGCCTTAGACTGCCACGAACGACCGGATGCCCGCGGCGAACGTCAGGCATATCTGCTCTCGCCGCATTCCGGGCAGCGGCCACCGCTGGCGCGCAGGTCGTAACCGCATCGCCGGCACTGCCCGTCGCGGGCACGCTGTTGCTCGATCTCTTCCGGTCGTCGCAATCGCCAGCGTGAGGTGAGAACTCGAAGCGTCAGGAACAGCAACGGCAGAGCGAGGACGACGCTCGCGAGGCTAAGGCACAGCCATAACATTGGGCACTCGCCAGAGCCTCAGAGCGTCCGAAACATCGTGATCCCCATCTAGGGAAGCCTTAGCAGCAACTCTTCCGGCAGCGGTGGCTTCTCGACTTCGTCGAAGATGTTCTCGGCTGCGTCGCGCGCGGCACGGGCGGCCACTCGTTCCTTCTCGGCGGCATGCAGACGGCTCCGGGCGATGCGGCGTTCCCGGTCAGAGCTCAGCTGGAAGCCGCTGTGCACCGAGTTCATCCTGTGCTGCTCGTCGGCGACACTTAAGCCTGCCCGCGAAAACCGACGTGAGGTCTCGCGCAGTGCCAGACGCGCGCTCTTCACCGCGTTCCACTTCCGCTCGGCCGTGGACTTATCGATCCACTCGGCACCCCAACGGGCCTGCGTCCTGCCTCTTGCAAGCCGCTCGTCGTAGGCAAAATAGAAGTCCAGCGACTCCAGGTAGTACGGGGACCACGTGTCTTCGCTGTTGACGTGGGCCAGGCAGACGCCCAAGGTGTTCTGCATCGCTTCGGACAGCGGGGCCTTCGGGTCGCTCAGGTAATCGCGCACGATCTTCACCGATCGCATCGGGATCTTCTTCAGGTATATCGTGGCGGCGTTGTTCACGATGGTGGGATTGTCCGGATCCTCACGGAGCGCCTTCTCGATGTACGGGTGAGCCTTTTCCTTCTCCCGATCATTGGCGCCACCGAGGAACAAGCTGACGGCCACGCCGTGATGGTCGCCGCTCTTCAGGAACAGCACGCGCGCTTCCTCGAACCGGTTGGCCGACACGAGGCGCCAGGGGTGGCTGCCCAAGCCGGGCGCATCCGGCGCCAGATCCACGACCGGCGGAGCGTCGGCCGGCGCTAACTTGGCCAACTCGGCAGCCATTCCGTCAAACGGCGAATCCAGTGGCTCGTCGGGCCCGACGGGCGAAGCCGATGTTTCGGACGGGCTCGCCACAGCGACAGGGGCCGGCGTCGGCTCGCTGACCGCGTCCTCGCTATTACCGCTGCCTGTCGATTGGTCGAACATATCGACCGGTCCGCCCGTTGGTTTAGGGGCAGTCGCCACTCGCTTGTCGATCTGCGCGATGGCCAGTTCGAGCGACGCGACCTTCGCCTTCATCGGCGCGGTCGCATCGGACCGGCGACCCATCGCAATCGCCTTTTCAAAGCAAAGCTTCGCCGGGGAGTACTTCGACGTCGTGGCGAGACGGTTACCCTGCGCCACCAGTTCCGCAAACTGCAGTTCAAGGTCATTCTTGACAGTCGTCGGATCGGCCTCGGCCACCACGGGGGCGGGCGCGGGCGTCTGCCTCTCGGGCCAGAGCAGATACGTGCCACCCGCTATCAGCAGCGCGGCAAACCCGACGGCGATGAGGGGACCGTAGTCCTTCTGCTTCTTCACCACCGCACGCGGCGTCGTAGTGGCTGCCGCGGCGGTCGCCGACAGCTCGAGTAGCAAGTGGCACTCGGAACAAACGACGTGCTCACCAACGGTGTGACACTTCTCAAGATTACCGATATCCCGTTCGCAATTGCCGCACTGAAGCATGATTTCCCCTGTTCGACGTGCCCCGTCAGTCTATCGACTCCGGAATGATGCGTAAATGTTGCGAAGGGCCGGAAATGATTGCGGACCAAGAAGGCAATCGCCGATCGCGCAAAAAAAGGCCTCCAGCACCTGGCTGGCGGCCTTTCGTTTGTCTTACCGAAGCAGACGCAAGGCTTACGCGTCCACCGTCATCTCGACCTTCTTCTTGCCGGCCTTCTTGCGTTCGTTCTCGGTCAGCTTTTCCTTACGCAGCCGGATGCTGGTGGGCGTGGCTTCCACGAGTTCGTCGTCCTCAATGTATTCCAGCGCCTGTTCCAGCGTCATCACGCGGGCGGGTTTCAGGATGATGTTTTCATCGCTGCTCGTCGTGCGCATGTTCGTCAGCTTCTTGGCGGTGGTCGGGTTGACGGCCATGTCGTTGTCGCGGGCGTTTTCGGCGACGATCTGGCCCTCGTAGACCGGATCGGTCGGGTTCACGAACATCACGCCGCGCTCCTGAAGGTTGTTGAGCGCGAACGCGTTGACGGCGCCGCCGGTCATGCTGACCATCACACCGTTGGCCCGGCCGGGCACGTCGCCGCGGGGCGGGGCGTACTCGTGGAAGTTGTGGTGCATGATCGCCTGGCCCTGCGTCGCCGTCAGCATGCGGGTACGCAGGCCGATCAGCCCGCGGGCGGGAATCGTGAACTCCAGGTGAACCTGGCCCAGGCGGTTGTCCATGCGGACCAGTTCGCCCTTGCGGTTGCCCACCAGTTCCATCACGCTGCCCATGCTCTTTTCCGGCACGTCGACGACGAGGTACTCGTACGGCTCGGTGATCTCGCCGGTCTCCTTGTCCTTGTGCATGATGACCTGCGGCTTGCTGATGGATAGCTCGTACCCCTCGCGCCGCATGTTCTCGATCAGGATGCCCAAATGCAGCAACCCGCGGCCACTGACGCGGAACGAGTCCTTGTTCTCGGTCTCTTCCACCTTCAGCGCGACGTTGCTCTCCAGTTCCTTCATCAACCGCTCGCGGATGTTGCGGCTGGTGACGAACTTGCCTTCCTTGCCGGCGAACGGGCTGTCGTTCACGCGGAAGACCATCGTCAGCGTCGGCGGCTCGATGTCCGTCGCTTCCAGGGGTTGCGGGTTGGCGACGTCGCAGATGCTGTCGCCGATGTCGATCGCTTCGACGCCGATCATTCCGACAATGTCGCCCGCGGCCGCTTCGTCGACGTTCTTACGGCCGAAGCCGTCGAACACCTGCAGCTGCGTGATCTTCGTCTTCGTGGTCGACCCATCGCGCTTCACCAGCGCGATCTGCTGACCGCTCTTCACCTTGCCGTTGTAGATGCGGCCGACGCCGATACGGCCGACGTACTCGTTGAACTGAATGCTGCTGACGCGCACCTGCAGGCTCTTGTCCGGGTCGCCGTGCGGCGCCGGGATGTGCTTCACGATCGCCTCGAAGATCGGCAGGATGTTCGTGCCCTTCTCATCCGCCTTCCAACTGGCGATGCCCGCCCGGCCGCTGGCGTAGATGACCGGGAAGTCGAGCGTCTCGTCGTCGGCGCCCATCTCCACGAACAAATCGAACACCTCGTTCAGCACGCCGTCGAGGCGCGCGTCCTGGCGGTCGATCTTGTTGATGACCACGATCGGCCGCAGCTCGTGCTGAAACGCCTTCTTCAGCACGAAGCGCGTCTGCGGCATCGGGCCTTCCGCCGCATCCACCAGCAGGAACACGCCATCGGCCATGCTCAGTACGCGCTCGACCTCACCACCGAAGTCCGCGTGGCCGGGCGTGTCGATCAGGTTGATCTTGATGTGTTCCTTCGTCACCGGATCGATATGGTCGATCGCGACGTTCTTGGCCAGGATCGTGATGCCGCGCTCGCGTTCCAGCGGGTTGCTGTCGAGCATGGTGTCCTGCACCTGGCTCTCGCGGAAGTTGCCGCTTTGGCGCAGCAGGGCGTCCACGAGCGTGGTCTTGCCATGGTCGACGTGGGCAATGATGGCGACGTTGCGGATATCGTTTCGCACAGAATTCATGGGTCTAAGGTCCGTAGTGGGTTGTCCGTTGTCAGCTGCTAAGACCGGCTCCCAACTGCCCTTACCATGGACAACGGACGACGGATCACTGACGAAAAGGCGCAATAGCGTATCCCGCTACCGCTTAATATACAACGACGGCGGCGGGCAAAGGTTTGGTGTGGATGAAGATCACGTGGAAAATCATTCATTCAAGCAGCGGATAGCCCTTCCAGAACCCGTTTGTACCTCGATAAGCAAGACGCTACGATAACGACTTGCTCGCGAGCATCGCTCGCGACCTCAGTTCGCAGACCGTTCCGTTCCGGTTTTGCGATCACCCGTCTTCTGCAAGGGCTTTTACCACATGATGTTACGCCATGCTCTCTCGTCGCGCGGGTACATGCTCGTCATCGCGATCGCCACTTTGCTGACCAGCGCCGTCGCTCACGCCGCCGAACCACTGCGGTACACCTTCGCCACGTCGAAGGAGCCGGTGTACGAGCTAAGCGTGCGGGCCGAGGTGCCCGGCGGTGGCGTGGAGGACCTGCAGGGGCGCATCGCGTACACGATCGTCAACACCGACCCCCCCAGCGGGCGCACCACGCTCACGTACACCACCACCTTCCGCAAGCTGGACGGCAACGGCAACGTCATTCCCCCCGCCGGCACCGGTCGCCCGCGCATGGGGCCGCCATCGTGGGCGGAGATGTTCGGGGGCCAGCAGAAGCCGGCCGCGGCGCAGGTGGTGATCGATGCCACCGGCAAGGTCGTGCAGACCAACCGCCTGAACGACGGCGACTTCCTCCCCTACCTGGTCGGCCCCGCCTGGCAGTTGCCCTTCGAGGAACTGGCCGCCGACGACCGCGCCAACTGGTCGACCGAGCGCGACATGAACCTGTACGACAAGATCGAGCCCAAGCAGGACAACCGCCCCCCGCACTTCCCGCGCGGCCCGTTCGACCAGCCGCCGCCGGTCGAGCGGATCTACCAAACCGCCCGTGAGAAGGTCGACTACACCCGCGGCGCCCCCACGGCCGACGGCCTGGTGCCCGTGCAGCGGGCGCTCACCCTGACCTCGACCGATCAGGTCGACGGCAAGCCCAAGCTGCAGATGGTCGGCGATGGCGCCTTTCAGTTCGACCCCGCCGCTGGCCTGCTGCGTTCGCTGAACTACAAGCTCACGATCACCTTTACCGAGAAGAACGTCACCGCCAGCATCCCCGTCACCGTCACCGCCAAGCTGCTGAGCGCCGACGAGGTGGCGAAGATCAAGGCCGACGAGGCTGCCGCCATCGCCAAGGCAAAGGCCGACAACGAGCAGCGCAATGCCGAGCGGATGGAGAAATTGCAGACCTCCACCGACGGCCTACCGGTAGACGCCACCAAGACCCCCATGGTCGGCACGGTCGGCGGCAGCCCCTTCACCACCGTTGACGACGATGTCCGCCCCGTCATCGGCTTCCGATATGAACCCTCAACGTTCGGCGGGCGCAACTGCCTGAAGATCCTGAAACCCATCTACGAACGCCCCGACGCCACCGGTGAGGACGACGGCAGCGCCGACGAAGGGGGCAGCGTGCTCCTCGCCAAGCCCGGGTACGTCGTTACCGGCCTGACCGCCACCAGCGTGCAGTACCTGAACGCCGTCCGCGTCACGTTCATGCGCGTGAACGACAACGGCTCGGCCGTCCCCACCGACACCTACCAGAGCAAGTGGCTCGGCAAGAGCGACGCCGGCGCCAAGACCACCGAACTGGCCGGCAAGGGCGCGATCGTCATCGGCCTGTACGGCATGCAGGGCCTGAACCTCGACGGCATGGGGTTGGTCATGCTGCCCGCCGGCACCAAACTGCCGCCCGAGGCCATGGCGAGCCTCACCGCGTCCGACACCGAAACCACCCCCACCGGCGTCAACACGACCGCCGCGAAGCCCGCGCCCGCCATCAACGACGACGGCTCCGACGCCGACACTGACGCCGACCCCACGCCCACGGCCGCTGCCCCCGCGTGGCAACCGCGCAACGGCAAGACCTTCGAGGTGCTGAGCAAGATGACCGGCCTGCCCGCGCGCGACGGCGACGACGCCAACCGCGCCGTGCGCCTCGACCGCCGCGGCACGCTGGAGACCAAGGGCAAGTACCGCACGCCCAGCGCGTTCCGCATCGTGCTGCGCAGCGACGGCCACGAGGTGCGCCTCGGCTACGCCGCCGACGAGGTCATCTTCAACTGGGGCATGCGCCCCACCGAACTCCGCATCGACGGCGGCCCCGCCAGCGGCAAGCACAAGCCCGACGCCGGCGCCCTGCCCCAGGGCCGCTGGACCCACATCGAGTGGACCGTCGACGCCGACCAGATGGCCATCTACGTCGACGGCAAACTCCGCACGCGGGTCCGCGCCGACTTCAGCGACGTCAGCAAGCCCTTCCGCCTCACCGCCACCGGCGGGCCGATCGCGGTGAAGTCGATCGAGGTGGTGCGCTAACCAACCCGTAGATCGACGGGTTGACGTTCCAATCGATCGACCGCTTCATGAAAGGCGCACCTGATGCCACCGAAGAGTCCACCGATTCCGCTTTGTCGCGTGCTGCTGCTCACGGTCGCGTTGGCGATCTGCGCGATCGGCACCACCTCGGCCGCGGAACCGGCGACCCAGCCGGCCGCCACGTCGCAGCCGTCCCTGTCGTCGGCCTATACTCAACTGGGCGACGCCCTGCGGACCAACGACGTCGCGGCGCTCGACGAGTTGATCGCGGCCGACTTTCTGCTGATCGACCACGAGGGAAAGGCGAGCACCAAGGACTCGCTGTTGCAGGCCTTCCGCGACGGCATCATCACGATGCGCACGTTGCAGGTCTCCATGTCATCGCTGAAAGACTTCGGCACCGCCGGCGTCGTCCAGGGCCCGATCACGCTCCAGATGACCTACGGCAAGCAACTTCCCCTGGAGATCAACGCCCGGTTCGCCGTCACCTGCGTCTTCGTCCTTCAGGACGGCCACTGGCGCCTCACCGCCGCCCAAATGTCCAAGCGAAACGCGCCGAAGCCGCAGTAGCCGATGCAGACCATCCGCGTCCTTACCTGTGCCACCCGTTGTACTCCCCCTAACCCGAAGGTCGCATGCCCCACCCTCGCCTGAACCTCGTCGTCCTTCGCGTGTCCGACATTGACCGCTCCGCAGCGTTCTACGGGCTGCTGGGCCTGACGTTCACCAAGCACGCCCACGGTTCCGGCCCGCAGCACTACGCCAGCGAGTCGGACGGCTTCGTCTTCGAACTTTACCCCGCCACGGCCGAACAACCCGTCTCGGCGTCGGCGCGGATCGGCTTCACCGTTGCGGACGTCGACGACGCGACCTCCAAACTCGCCGCCACCCCTGGCGCCCGCGTCGTGACCGCCCCGAAAGATTCAGAGTGGGGCCGCCGGGCCGTGGTTGCTGATTTGGATGGGCACCGCGTGGAATTGGTGACGACGCGATAGCACCTAAGAGTTAGAGTGGCATCCCATGCCTGACCCCCGCTACATCCGCGTGCCGTGGTACTCGCAGCGGTGGCACTTGCGCTACATCCTGCCGACGGCGCTCTTCGCCTACTTCGGGGCGGTGGCGCTGGACGGCTTTCACACCGCGCCGGTCACGGCCATCGTCGTCGCGTCCTTATTCGGCGCCATCGCCATGCTGTTCCTCCGCATCAGCTGGCAGTCGCGCTTTCCATTGCGTGGGAAAAGGCGACACTAAGACGCGGTCGGTGCCGTCCCACCCTTCGGGCGCTTCGCGGCGAGCAATGACTAAATCGATCAAACAGCCCGTCACCTATGCCTCAGTTCCCGCCATCGCTGCCCGGCGGCCCGTGCCACGCTGGGTGATGATCGCCGTGTCGGCACTCGGCGGGACGTGCCTCGTTCTGCTCCTCGTCGCTGCTGCGACCGACCCGGAGCCGGCCCGGGCGGCGCGAAGCCTCGCGCGCGAGCATGGTTATGCAGCCTTGCTCGCAGGCGCTGCTATCGCAGCCCACTCCGCGCTGCGTCTGCGCAACCGGTCACAGGCTCGGCCGACGAGCGTTCTCGCCGTCCTCTCGGTGCTGCTCGCGATCCTCAATCCGGTTGCCGTCGACCTGCTCTGCGGGTTGATCGGGATCGCGCGACTCAACGCCGGCGGCGGAAGCAGCGAGATGTACTCGTTCGCGGCGGGCCTCGCGGCGTTGGCCGTCGGCATTGTTGCGGCCGCCCGAGTCCACTATAGCCGTGGCCGAATCTCGGGCATGCGATGGGCCATCGTCGGCATCATGCTGGGGTTGCTATGGGTGGTCGGATGGATCCTGCTGGCCCTGATGTTCGCCATGGCAATGGGGAACGGCCGGTGGTGACGGAGCGACGAAGACACGGGCGGGCAAGCCGCCGGTGGCACCCGGCTGGACGAGGATCGACCGGCCGTCGCGGCGTCGCACCGTGTCACCCCCTCACCCTGTCACTTTCACCCCTCACGCCGCCCACTGCGACACGGCTCGGGTCGGGATGATCGTCTTCGGCATCGGGCCATCGGTGCCGAAGTGGACGTTGAACTGCGCCCACGACCCGACCGCCCGCGAGCGCACCGCCCGCACTCGGTACATCATGCTCGGCGTGCCCGCAGGCACGGTGGTGTCGACGAACTTGCGCTTGCCGGCGGTGCCGATGAACTGCGATGGCGCGCCGTCGCCCAAACTGCGATAGACCTGGTACATCGTCCCCGCCGCCCCGCGCGGCTGCTTGCATTGCCACGACAACTCGACCCACCCCAGGACCGTCAGCGTGACCGTAAACCGCTCCGGCGTGCCGGGCGGCGCGATGGGTGAGGCCTGCGCCGGCGCGGGCAGGTGCGCCATGCCGTACACGTGGTCGCCGCCGAGGCGCGCCGCGCCGCGGATCTTCGACACCGCCGCCGCCCCCATCCGTGCCATCGCCTCGTCGGCGGTCGCCAGCCGCTGCGTCGCCATCTGTGCCGCGGTCCGCGCCGCTTGCGCCGCCTGGTACGCCACCTTGGTCGCCTCGACCGCCACCGTCAGGTCCGCCAGTTCACCATCGCTCAGCCCAAGCGCCTCGGCGTGTTCCTGCCACACCGCCAACCGAAGCCTGTAGAACTCGATCCGCTCCGCCTGCTTCTCCGGCACCACCCGCATAATTCCACTCCTCTCGTCCCACGAACCCCGACACATGCCCCGCCACGTCCGCGGCCCGCAGAGCACTGCCGACAGGCCGATTCGCGGTAGCACGGGTTTTCAACCCGTGTTGAACTAAGAAGACACGGGTTGCAAACCCGTGCCACGGCCGACCTGAAACCGACCTCACGCCCACCCCGCCCCCACTCGGGCCGCAACGACTCGTCATGCGGTGAAAGACCCTTCCGTAGAACGGCTGCGCGTCGATTTAAGATCGACTTGTTGCCCTCGACCGCTTAACACATTCCTCCAAAAGCCACGAAAACCCCCACCCGCCCCTGAAAACGCCACGAGCATCCGTGCGACCGCAGCATTCCTCCGTGCGAACCGGATACTTGCTCGTGCGAACGAGACGTTCCCCCGTGCGAACGGGACACTTGCTCGTGCGAATGCCGCATTCGCACGAGCAAATGTCGTATCCGCACGAGCGAACGGCGCATCCACTCGGGAACACGGCGCATCCGCCCGCGCGCCCGCGCCGTTCCCTCGTGCGGCGGGGGCATCCACGCGCATGGATGCCCCCGCCGCACGCCCAATCACCATCCCCGCACGAACGACCTGCCCATCCGTCGGGTTGACACGGCCGTCGCGCACACCTGGTCCCCCACCCGCCCGATCCGGCAAGCAGAACGCGTGGTAGGTCCCGACACACGTCCGAACTAATACAGGAGCCCGACGTTCGCCTCTTCCCGTGGCATGGGCGTCTCGCCCATGCGTGTCGATTGGAACGGGAAACCCGATTTGGTTGTTACCGCGCCGACCCGGCCGCTGAATGGAATAGCCTCTTCCGGCCCCACTACACGCATGGGCGAGACGCCCATGCCACGGTCCGAACCCCCGCGGCCTCGCGCCGCCGCCGCCGAGCGACAGCGATTGACAATTCCATCAACCGCCGCGCCGGTCTATCACCATCAGCCGGGTGCCACGATCCGGTACTCCGGGTCGTGTGCGAATCGCGCGGCCGGGCCAGGCACGACCCGGAGTACCGGATCGTGGCACCCGGCGTCGGCCGTTCTGATACACTGCCCCTCGTGCCGCCCATCAATCTCGATTACGCGCCGGGCCCGGAGTTTGACACGGGCCGATTCGTTGCGCGTTACCTTCAGGTGCTGGCGTGGCTGATGATCGGATCGATGGTTCTCGAGCCGATCATCTCCGATTCGCTGCACATCGACCTATCGCCGATCTTGTTGTTCTGGGCGGCATCGGCGTTGAAGCGGCGGAGCCGGACGGCGCGGAAGTGGGTGCTGGTGCTGGGCGGCCTTACGCTGTGCGGCCTCGCGATCCTGCTCGTGCAGGGGACCGTTAGCGGGACGATGGGGATGACGGTGAAGATCGGGACGCATCCCATCGCCAACCCCCCGTTGTGGCTGTTCGCTTCGGTGACGGTACTGAGCGCCGGCGTGGTCGCGGTGCCGTTTGCCGTCCTGCTGTCAGACCGTGCGAGCAAGCAGTTTGGTGTCGTCGCGCGAACGGATGCGGAAACGGAGGCGTTAGCCGATCGTTTGTCGCAGGTACGGTGAACGCGCTGGTCGACGACGAATGGGGAATGGCGCCGCCGCACCCGCAGACCGAGCAAGACCTGTTCTATGTTGACACCGGAACACGCGCAAGATTCGAAGGCGGCGAGCGGCGCGGCGCAGATGCTCCTGGCGTTCCTGCGCGAGCATGACGCGGCGTGCCCGGTGTGTGGGTACAACCTGCGGGCGCTAACGCGGCCGGTCTGTCCGGAGTGCGGGCATGAGCTCGTGCTGACGGTCGGGGCGGCGCGGGTGCGGTTGGGGTGGTTGATGGCGGCGGTGGCGCCGGGGTTCTTCTCGGGCATCGCGGCGGTCTTCCTGCTCGTCCCGGTCGTTGGGCGGTTGATCTGGGGCGATGGGCGGATGTCGCCGGCGCTGAACGCGCTGGTGGTGTTCGGGCTGGGCAGCGGTGGGTTTGCGATCTATCTCGCGAGAACGCGCAGCCGGTTCCTCGCCCAGCCGCGGGCGCGGCAGCGATGGTGGACGCTGGGCATCTGGCTGGTTCACGTGGCGGCGCTGGGGCTGCTGATCGTGCTGGGGCCGCGGTACCTTTGAGGGCAATCGCAGGTGCAGTTGAAGTCAGTCGACGAAGGAGAATGAACCATGTCTCGCAACTGGGCCATCGTGCTCGTATTGGCGTGGGTGACCGGGTGCAGGACGATCGCGATGGCGGCGGAGGGGCCCGTGCGGATTGGGGTGTTGGCGGCGCAGCCGGATGCGTGGTTCGGTACGCCGGCGCAGCAGGAGGCGATCGACCGGGTGCTCAGTTGGCAGACGCCGCTCGGCGGGTGGGCCAAGGAGTACGACGCCGGCCGGGCGCGCGTGGGCGACGAGCCGTACGGCGCCTACGACGGGCTGGCCACCATCGACAACGGCGCGACGTACACCGAACTGCGGTTGCTTGCACGCGCGCACCGGCTGACGCCGCGGGCCGACGCGCTGGCGGCGTTCAACCGCGGGCTCGACTTCCTGCTGGACTGGCAGTACCCCTCGGGCGGGTGGTCGCAGCGGATGCCGCGGACGAAGAAGTACCCGCGCATGATCACGTTCAACGACGACGCGATGATCAACGTCCTGAAGCTGCTGCAGGACGTCGTGCATCACCCCGACTTCCGCTTCGTGGACGACGCCCGCCGTACGCGTGCCGAGCGGGCGGTGCGGCTGGGCGTGGAGTGCATCTTGAAGTGCCAGATCGTCCGCGACGGCGTGCTGACCGGCTGGGGCGCGCAGCACGACCCGGACACGTTCGAGCCGACCGGCGCGCGCCCGTTCGAGCTGCCGTCGCTGAGCGGGCAGGAAGGGGCGAACGTCGCGCTGTTCCTGATGTCGCTCGATAAGCCCGACGCCCGCGTCCGCCGGGCCGTTCACGCGGCGGCGGCGTGGTTCGAATCGGTCAGGATCCCCGGTTATCGCCTGATCGATGAGCGCGACGAAAATGGCAAGCTGATCCTGCGGCTGGCGAAGGACCCCGACGGCGTGACGTGGGCCCGGTTCTACGCGCTGGACGACCAGCGCCCGCTGTTCGCCGACTGGGAGGCCCGCGTCTACGCACGCTACGAGGACCTGCCCGACGAGCGTCGCAACGGGTATCGCTGGTACGGCGACTGGGGCCTGCGCGTCGCCAGTGAGTACACCCAGTGGCGCGCCCGCCACGGCGAGTAAAGGAGCATGATGGAACTGCCGGCAACACTGGACCTGCGTGCCTTCCTGCCCGCGAAGGACTTCGGCGTGTCGAAGAAGTTTTACGCGGCGATGGGATTCACCAAGACATGGGAAGGCGACCGGATGGCCGAGTTTCGCATCGGGCACAGCGGCTTCTTCCTGCAGGACTATTACCAGGAGGCGTGGGCTCAAAACTGCATGATGAACCTGGTCGTGCCCGACGTGGCCGCGTGGCACGCGCACGTGCGCAGCGCGAAGTTGGTCGAGGCGTTTCCCGGCGTGAAGGTCAGCGAGCCGACGGTGCAGCCAGTCGGCATCATCCTCTACGTCCACGACCCCGCCGGCGTCCTCTGGCACATCCAACAGCGACCGACGACGGTCGATTAGCGGACCAGTTCAGCGAACGGATCAGACGAGCACCGCCTACGGCTGCACGCGCACCTCGTGGACCAGCAGGTTGGCGTACTCGGCGATCATGGGGGTCATCTGGCGGAAGCCGATCTTGCCACCGGTGAGGGTGGGGCCGAACGCACGGCCATCGTCGATCCAATGGAACAACACCAGTGGCGGGTTGTCGCCCTGGCCGATCGAGAAGCGCACGTGCGGGCCGGCCTTGATCAGTTCCACCTGGTATGGGCCGACGGCATCGGGCACGCCTGGCAGCGGGTCGGCACCTTGGGCGACGAGGTGAAAGCCGTGGCTCTTGCGCAAATTGCAGGTGGTGAAGGCGCGTTCGCTAACGTGCTTGCGGCGGAAGTAGCTGACGTGCAGCGCGTCGATGTCGCCGTGGTGGTACTGCTCGTACGGCCCGCTGCGCGGGGCAAGAGCGGGGTCGAACAGATCCTGCCCGGCCCGCCCGCGGGCGGCGAAGAAGAGAATGCAGAGCCCGGGCTCGCGGATGGGGTAAAAGTCCCAGGTGATGGCGACGTTGTCGGGCAGCTCGCGGTCGCACCAATGGACGATGTTGGCCCGCTGCCCATCGGCGGGATCGCGCGTGCCCTCGAGGCGCATCCGCTTCATCGGAAAGCTGACCGCCGCCTCCCCTTCCATGCGAAACCCCGCCACGTCCGCCGGCGACGCGAGCGGATTGGAATAGACGAGTTCGCCGATCTCGAAGCGGGGCATGGGGTCAACTCTTCCGTCAATAAAGCTATCGAGGTTGGCTTAAATTGTCGCCGTGCGAGGGCGCGAACGGTTACAATCTAGCAGGCATCGCCGGGGCCGCAATGGCGGCGAGCTTCCGGTTCCGCTCGCGTTGGACTGATGCGCGTCCAAACGTGTCGTCGTCCTGAGAGCATGTGCAGGTCGCGATCGGAGCGGGTCTTCACCGTAGCATGGGCGTCCGGCCCATGGTGTCGGTACGCCGACACGTCGGATGGTACGCCCTCCGAATCAGCAATCGCGCCAGCGAAGGAATCGCTGAAAGCCCGAGGAGCAGATCGCTTACGCTCGTTAGCTCGGGCCGAGTACGGCCCGACACCGCGGGGTACCGCGGCTCCACGGGCGGGCCGCCCGTGCTACGCGCGGGGAACGCGTTCTGGGTCAGGCTGTGTTGCTCACGCCGCCGGTTGGCCGTCGCTGCCTTTGTCGATGGCGGTGATCAGGTCGCGCAGGGCGTGGTCGTCGGTGTGGCGCATGCGGTCGTGCAGGATGCGGCGGAGCTCGGGGTGCCAGCGTTCGCTTTCGGTGGCGCGGATCGCCTCGGCGAGCAGGCGCGTCGAGGCCTCGCGGCGCTCAGCTTCGGCGCGGGCGCGGCGGCTGCGCGTCAGCACGATGGCCAGCCAGATGATCAGGCCGAGCACGATCAGCCCGAGCACGATCGCGGTCAACATGATCAAGGACAGGCCTTGACCGAGGAGGCCGCTGCGGCCGATGAGCAGCGAGCCGGGTTGGTTGTCGGGACCGAGGACGTTCATCTCGACCAGCGCGTCGCGCAGTCCTAAAAACGTCTCGCGCGACATAGCCCGGCTGGTGCCGCTGAGCGCCTGCGTCAGCTGGGCCTGCTCGGTGCCCTCCATCAGCGCGGCGGTCTCAGCTTCGACCGTCTTGCGAATGGTGGGGCCAAGCTGTTCGTCCACCGTGCGTGCCAGCGCCGGGCCGATCTGCCGTTCCAAGCCTTGGCCGATCGCGCTGCTGACGGGCTCGGCGATCGCGGGGGCGATTTCCTGCACGTAGCCGGCGACGACGGCGCGGCTGGCGTCGTCCTCCATCGTGGCGGCCAGTTCGGACGCGAGCTGGCTGACCGCCGTGCGCGTGCCGCGCGCGATCGCGGGGGCAAGCTCGCGCTCGATGGCGCCGCCGGCGACCGTCATGTTCTGCTCGATCGCGCGGGAGATGGCGGGGCTGAGGTGCTGGTCGAGCCCACGGGCGACGGCCTGCATCACGCTGTCGACGATTTGCCCCGAGAGGCCCGGCGCGCGGTCGACAAGCTGTCGTGCCTCGGCGGGCAGATCGGCGTCATTCGGCACCTCGCCCATCAGCCCCTGCACGAGCCCCTTTGCGACAGCGGCCGAGAGGCGGGTGGCGACCTCATCGAGCGCGGCCTTGTTCTCCGGTGACGAGAGTTCCTGCAATGTCGATTTGGCCCCGGCGGGCGCGGCCTTCTCCGCGACGCGCTTCGCCTGTTGTGCGCAGCCAACAGTTCCGATGAAGAGCAGTGCGATGGTGAGAAGGCGTAGTGTGCGCATCGTTGCGAGCCCGCCGCACGCGATGTGCCGTGGCGGTCGTTTACCGAATCTCCTGAGAACGAGCGCGCCGGAGGATGATCGGCGACCTCGTCAGGACAGGGCCATCCGTGGCATGCAGGTTTGGCCGTCATTACACTGCGCGGCATGACTGACTTTGCCTCGCTCGTCGAACCCCGCCTTGGCACCGACGTCGGTCGGTGGATCGCGTTCTCGTCTGCCTGCCGGCCGTTCGGCATGGTGAGCCTGGCGCCGGACAGCGTCACCGACAAAGACTGGGGCGGCGGGTATCGCTACTCGGCGGGCGTCGTGCAGGGCTTCAGCCACATCCACTCGTGGCAGATCAGCGGCATCCTCGTGATGCCGGTGACGGGCGACATCAGCCCGCTGGCGGGCCCGGCGGCGTGGGAGTCGACCTTCTCGCACGACAGCGAACGCTGCAAGCCGGGATTCCATGCTCTGACGCTGGACCGCTACGGCATCGCCGTCGAATTGACGGCGACGCTGCGCGTGGGCGTCCATCGCTATCGCTTTCCGACCGGCGCGCAGCAGCCGGCCATCCTGCTCGACCTCGCTTCGACGCTGGGCCCGTGCGAGATGGGCGGCGCTGCGCTGAAGCAGACGGGACCGCGCACGCTACAGGGACACGTGATCAACCAGCCCACCGTTCGCAAGCCGCGGCCGTTGACGATTTACTTTGCGATCGAGGTGGATCAGGACGTGACGATCGACCCGTTCGACGCCGCCGACGTGCGCACGTGCCTGCGGCCGAGCGATGTAGACCAGCCGGTGACGATGAAGGTGGCAATCAGCTACACGTCGGTTGATGCGGCCATCGAGAATTTGCACGCCGAGACGACCGGCAAGTCATTCGATGTGATTCGCGACGAGGCGCAGGCCGAGTGGAACGCGTGGCTATCGCGCATCACTGTCGAAGGCGGCACGGATGAGCAGCGGGCGCGTTTCTACACCGACCTGTACTTCAGCCTGTGCGGTCGGCGCACGATGAGCGACGCGGCCGGCACGTACATCGACAACACCGGGCCGCAGCCGCGCGTGCGGCAGATCCCGATCGACCCCGCGACGGGCCAGCCGCGCTATCGCCATCATAATTCCGACGCGTTCTGGGGCACGCAGTGGTCGCTCGTGCCGCTGTGGTCGATCGCCTACCCGCACCTCGTGCACGACTTCTGCCACTGCTTTTACGACATGTACGCCAACGGCGGGCTGATCCCGCGCGGCCCGGCGGCGGGGAACTACACGTTCGTGATGACCAGCGCCCAAAGCACCCCGCTGTACGCCGCGGCCCTGCACAGCGGCATCTACAAGCCCGCCGATGCCGATGCGTTGTACGCTGCGCTGCGCAAGAACCACTTCCCCGGCGGGCTGATGAGCAAGGCGGGCTACGAACATCACACCTGCATCGGCGGCGGCATCGAGGACTACATCGCGCTCGGCTACATCCCAGAAGACCTGCCCAAGTCCGGCTTCCACAACAACGGCGCCAGCCAGACCATCGAGCACGCGTTCAACGACAATGCGATGGCCGCGATCGCCCGCACCCTGGGAAAGGCGGACGATGTTGCGCTGTTCATCCAGCGGTCGCGCAACTGGCGGAACCTGTTCGACAAATCGGTCGGCTTCGTGCGCCCGCGCAACCGCGACGGCACGTGGCTGGAGCCGTACGACCCGATGTCGCGCAGGGGCTGGACCGAGTGCAACGCCTGGACCATGACGTTCTACGCCACCTACGACCTCGACGGCCTCATCGAATGCTTCGATTCGCGTGACGCGCTGCTGTCGCAACTGGAGCGGGGATTTCAGCTTTGCCGCGACAGGGGCTATTACGTGCCGCACGAGAAGCACGAGGACGTGCCGTTCGACTTCGGCAACGAGCCGGCGCTGGCCTGCTGTCACCTGTTCCAACGGGCCGGCGACCATCGGCGCACGCAGTTCTGGCTGCGGCAGGTGCTGGACACGATCAAGAGCGGCAACGACCCCACCGACAACTTCGCCGGCGACGAGGACGAGGGCATCATGGGCGCCTGGAACGTGCTGGCGGGCATCGGCCTGTTCTGCATCGATGGCGCCGCCAGCAACCCGATCCGCTACATGATCACCGCGCCGTTGTTTGACAAGATCACGATCGCACTGGACGACCGCTTCTTCCCCGGCCGTTCGCTCACGATCGCCACGCGCGGCAACGCGCCGGGCGCCGTGAAGTACATCGGTGCCGCGGCGTGGAACGGTCAACCGATCGATGATCTCTCGCTCACGCACGACCAGATCGTCAGCGGTGGCGAACTGGTGCTGGATCTCATTGACTAGCTATGATCCGCTACGAGTCGCTTCGTTGAGGAAGATCGGGATGTGGAAGATCGTTGGGCTTTATTCGTTCTCGGTCGCGTACGCCATCGTGCGATACGTGGCGTTCACGCCCGCGAACTGGGCCAACCTGCCGGTCTTCATCCTGAACAAGGGCGTGTCGATGGCGGCGGCGCTCTGCTTTGCGATGGCGTTCTGGCAGCAGTGGCGCCGGCTGCGCGGCGCGACGGGCGGGAACGACCCGGCGACCTGGTTCCGGGCCGGCCTGTTCGGCGCGCTGGCGCACGTGCCGATGTCGCTCGTGCTGCTGCGCCCGGCGTACTTCAAGGAGTTCTTCGCTGGCGACCGGCTGTCGTTCAACGGCGAAGCGGTCATCCTGTTCGGAGCGCTCACGCTGGGCTGCCTGTACCTGCTGGCCCGCACCACCTGGAGCGCGGAACACCGCTGGTGGCTGTCGCTGGTGACGATGGTCGTCCTCTTCAGCCACACGCTCAGCATGGGCGTCGCACGCGGCGTGAACTTGAACCGCGCGCACGCCTACCTGCCCCCCATGTGGATGCTCAGCCTGATCGGCGTCGTTGCGGGCATCGGTTTCCTGCTGCTCAGCAGGCCACCGCGCGACGCCAGCGCTAGCGCCGCCACGTCATAAACGGTAGAGGCTTCCCGTTCCCACGTTCCGTGAATCTCCGGGTCCACGGACGGGAGCGAAACGCTTCGCCTCTCCATTACTTTCGAGTTAAGTTTGCGCTAGCCGCATGATCGCCTGCGAACGGCGATCGGGGGAAGCTGCGAAGCGGTTGTTCCCTTTGATCGATTCAGGCGCGCGTCACGTTGAAAAGGATGGATCGGTGTCTAAGGCTCAAAGTGTATCGCCTGCGTCCCTGCGTGACGTCCGCAAGCTAGGTCCTAAGGCTTGGGGGCGTCGCCTGACGGCCGAACTGACGCCGTTGCTGTCACCAGGCCGGCCGCCGTTGATCTGGGTGGTCCTCAGCGCGACTCTATGCGTTGGCGTGTTCAGCGTGCTGGCGATGTTGCTTTGGGCGGGTTATCGGGACGAGGCTTGGCCGGCGCATTATCTGCAGGACGGGTATGCGGGGACATGGCTGTCGGCCGGCTGTCTGGCGCTAGCCGCATTGGCCGGCGCTGCGCCAGCGTGGCGCGTGGGGCCCGGGACCGGCCGGCGCTTCTGGTCACTGGCCGCGGCGACGCTGCTACTGGCGGCGTGCGATGACCTGTGGCGGTTCCACGAGAACGTCGACCTGGCGATCCACGCTTACCTCGGCATCGACTCGCACCACGTCATCACCAACCACATCGATAACGTCCTCGTCCTGGGCTACGGCATCACCGCGGGCTGGTACGCGGTTCGGCGGCGCGGGGAATTGCTCTGCCTGCCCTGGGCCACCTACTGCTTCGCAGCCGCGTCGGTGTTCTTCCTCGGCATGACCACGCTCGACTTCGTCGACCGCGCCATGACCCTCGAAGAGACGTTCAAGACCATCTCCGTGCTGCTCATCCTCTGCGGCTGCCTTGCCGCCTGCCTGGAAGCTAAGCCGCGAACGCAGCGGTAAAGATAACGAGCGGCGACGCGAGCGCGTTCCGCGCGTCGACGCTTGGGGAAGGAGAAGACAAGCTTCCTTCCTCCTTCTGTCTCGGCGCTTTCCGTGTCTCTGCGGTTCAGCCCTCTTCGTAGCGCCCCCGCCACCTCGCGCCAGATTTGCATTTCCGTTCGTGACGTTCACAATCACTCCACTTCCAAGGAGACGCCCCCACATGCCTCACCTGCTCGGCATCGACATCGGCACCAGTGGCACCAAGACCCTGATCTGCGACGAGGACGGCACCGTGCTCGCCACCGCGATGGCGGAACATGCGATCTACACGCCCAAGCCCGGCTGGAGCGAGCAAATCCCCGAAGACTGGTGGACGGCCGTCTGTGCCGCGACCAAGGCGGTGCTGAAAAAGGCAAAGGTGAAGCCGGCCGACATTGGGGGCATCGGCCTCTCCGGGCAAATGCACGGCAGCGTTTTCCTCGGAGATGGTGAGAAGGCCCTGCGCCCCGCCCTGCTCTGGAACGACCAGCGCACGGCCAAACAGTGCGCCGAGATCGAAGCCAAGGCCGGCGGGCGCGAGAAGCTGATCGAGCTCGTCGCCAACCCCGCCCTCACCGGTTTCACCGCCCCCAAGATCCTGTGGCTGCGCGAGAACGAGCCGAAGACGTTCGCCAAGACCAAGCACATCCTGCTGCCGAAGGATTACATCCGCTTCCGCATGACTGGCGAGTACGCCACGGAAGTCTCGGACGCATCCGGCATGCTGCTGCTGGACGTGGTGAAACGGCAATGGTCGGACAAGCTGCTGTCGGTGCTGCAGATCGATAAGTCGCTTTTGGGTCGCCTGCATGAATCGCAGGAGGTAACTGGGACGCTAAATCGTGGTGCAGCGAGGGAAATGGGGCTAATTGAGGGTATTCCGGTCGTTGGCGGCGCGGGCGACCAGGCCGCGGGCGCGGTGGGCAACGGCGTGGTGATGCCGGGCATCGTCAGCGCCGCCATGGGCACCAGTGGCGTGATCTTCGCGCACGCCGACCGGCCGACGCTCGACCCGAAGGGGCGCGTCCACACGATGTGCCACGCGGTGCCGGGCAAGTGGTGCGTCTTCGGTTGCATGCTGTCGGCCGGTGGCAGCTTCCAATGGTTCCGCAACCGTTTGGCCGAAGGGGAAGTGGCGACGGCCAAGAAGCACAAGATCGACCCGTACGAACTGCTGGTTGCCGAGGCCGAGGCCGCGCCTGCGGGCAGTGAGGGGCTCTTCTTCCTGCCCTACCTCACCGGCGAGCGCTGCCCGCACCCCGACCCGCTAGCGCGCGGCGGCTGGATCGGCCTGACCGCCCGCACCACCCGTCCCATGATGATCCGCGCCCTGCTGGAGGGCGTGACCTACGGCATGCGCGACGCCATGGAGATCATGCGCGGCATGAACATCGACATCACCCAGGCCCGCGCCAGTGGGGGTGGCGCCCGCAGCGCGTTCTGGCGACAACTGCAGGCCGACGTCTACAAGACCCCCATCGTCCTCACCAACGCCACCGAAGGCCCCGCCTACGGTGTCGCGCTGCTCGCCGGCGTGGGCACGGGCGTGTGGAACAGCGTTGAGGAAGCCTGCAAGGCCACCATCAAGCAGACGGCCAAGATCTCGCCGAAGAAGAAGGCCAGCGATCTCTACGACCGCCATTACAAGGTGTACGACAAGCTGTACTTCGATTTGAAGGAACGCTTCGCGGAGATGGCGGCGCTGTAAGGCTGGGAGCATCATCGTATGCCTAATTCCTCCTCCCTCGCGGACGGGGGAATCGCCTTGGCGGAGGCACAAAAACAAAGTCTGTCATCCCGAGGGGAGCGGTAGCGACCCGAGGGATCTCGATTGTTCGGTAACTGATTGGCCGTGCGAGATCCTTCAGGTTCCTACCGCTCCCGTTCGGGATGACAGTGGCCGGGCGCGCGTTGCATGTTGGATCACGCCTTGAATGAGCGGGATCCGGCCTTTCCCCGTTCACCGGAACAGCTCGATCTTCCGCATCGCATGACCCAGGCGGTACAACCCAACGACTGTCAGCACCGTCAGCGTCGGCTGAAGGAGCCACACGTAGAACCGCCAAATAAGCAGGTACTCGCCGCGAAAGCTCACCGCAATCGTCCCGACCGTTGCTGCGAAGCCGGCCACGGGTGGCGGTTGGCGCACGAGGAAATCGGCCGAGTAGGTGGGGCGGTTCATGGGCACCATGAACGTCAGTAGTGGTAACACCACCACGCACAGGACGGCCCCGAACCGGAAGACCCGGTCGAGATCAGGTCGCCGGGCCTTGCGGGCGACGCGGGCAAGCGCGACAAAGACCAGGACACTGGCGATCGTCGATAGGACGGACGGCAGCATCATCAACGGCCACCAGCGCCAGAAGCGCCCAAGGTCGAGCGGGACGAGGCTGAAGAACAACGCTGGCATTGCGCAGGCCGCGATGCCGAAGCCGATCGCGGCCCGGCGGAGATTTTCGCTGCCCTGCAACACAGGTAGGCGCAATGCGATCAGGCCCGCCAGACCCCAAGCCAACAGCCCAAGCGCCAGGGCCAGCGGTGGCGCAACGGTATTCCACTGATTGGACACCGCGCCGGCGCCCAGCATTGCGACGATCGCCGCCACGCCCATCCAGGTGGCGCGGTACGTCTGCTGGGCCTGGTGCCGCGTCAGTCCCCCTGCCCGGTGCGCCACCACCGATGCTCGCACGTCGTGCCCGCACTCGGGACAACGGTTATCGGTCGGCAGGCCGCGCACGTTGTAGCCGCAGGCGATGCAAGGGACGTCGGCCTCCACGATCGTCATCGGAGGGCCGGATGGGGTAGGTTCGTTGGTCGAAGGAAGTTCAGCCACAGGCTGAAAGGTTACCGGAGCCGTACCGGCGCGGCTAACATTGGTGAATTATGACGATCCGTCCCGCAACCCCCACCGACGTGCCGGCCGTGCTGCCGATGGTCGAGCAGATCGTCGCGCTGCACGCGGCGTGGGACCCGGACAAGTACGCTCCGCTGCCCGACGTGCCGGGGCTATACCGCGGCTGGCTGATGGCCCGGGCACGCGACACCGACCGCAGCGTGTTCCTGGTGGCCGAGCGGGAGGGGCAGATCGTCGGTTTTCTCGTTTCAACTATCGAGCGCGAAATACCGATCTATAGGACGAGCGAGTACGCGTTCATCCACGACCTCTGGGTCGAACCGGCGTACCGCAACGAGGGCATCGGCCGCCAGATGGCGATGCTCGCGATCGAGCGGTTCACCGAGCTCGGCGTCGAACAGGTGCGCCTGGAGACGGCCGCCGCCAACGATGTCGCGCGGGCGCTGTTCGCCAAGTGCGGGTTTCGCGTCAGCACGATCGACATGCTGCTGACGTTGTCCCGTTGAACCGGACCCTCGTCCCTCGTTTTCTGCCGCGCACACGTTAACCTATCGGTCACCATGATCCTCTGCCTCGGCACCACCCCCGCACTGTCGCGCACGATGATCTTCGACGACGTCGTCGCCAACGATGTCAACCGCGCCACGCGCGTCTTCGAGTCGGCATCGGGCAAGTCGATTAACGCGGCCAAGGTCGCGCGATTGCTGGGTGAAGAGGTGGTCGCCACCGGCTTCCTCGGCGGCGATTCCGGCAGGTTCATCCGCACGCAGCTGGACCAGTTCGGCATCAAGCACAAGTTCGTCGACGTGCGTGAGCGCACGCGCACCTGCGTCACCGTCATCGACGAGCAGAACGGCCAATCGACCGAGTTGATCGAGGAACCCGAACCGGTCGACGCCGCCGCGTGGGACCAGTTGCGCCGCACGTACAAGGAACTGGTCGCAAAGGCGCGCATCGTTATTTTGTCGGGCTCGCTGCCGCCGGATGCGCCGGTCGAGTTCTACGCCGAGTGCGTGAGCGTCGCCCACGGCGCCAAGGCGCGCACGATCGTTGATGGCACGGGTGAGGCGATGGCGCAGGCGATCTTCGCCAAGCCGTATCTCATCAAGCCCAACGAGGACGAACTGGCGGAGACAACCGGCATCCCGATCGACTCGGATGTGACGATGCGCGAGGCGTTGCGCGAGGTGCTTCAGGCCGGCGCAACGTGGTGTTTAGTGACGCGCGGCAGCGACCCCGCGCTTGTGATTAGCGAAGAGGGCAGCTGTCAGATCACCCCGCCGGAGATTCAGCTCGTCAGCCCGATCGGCTCCGGCGACGCGCTGGCCGCGGGCGTGGCGGTGGGCCTGCTGCGCAACATGAGCGTCCCCGACGCCGCCCGCCTTGGCGTCGCCTGCGGCGCCGCCAACGCCATGAACCCGCTCGCGGGCTTCCTGAAGGTCGACGACGTCTACGATCTGCACCCCAAGGTCCAGCTGGCCGCGTGGTAAGTGCCGAACGCGCCTTGCTTGCTCTTCTGTAGGACAGGCATTCCTGCCTGTCTCTCCCCCGTATTCTCTCCCCCTGTCTCCTTCGTGGCACGGACATTCTTGTCCCGGCCTTTGCACTTGAGAAAGTAGCCCGTTGTCGAGCCGTCATCCTAAGAGGCTGTTAAAGAACACGCTCGCGGCCGGTCTTCACCGTAGCATGGACGGCTCGCCCATGGCGTCGGTACGCCGACGCGTCGGATGGTACGCCATCCGATTCAGCAGTCGCGCCAGCGAAGGATCTGCGAGCACCAATGGAAGAGCAGATCGCTTGCGCTCTTCACTCGGACCGAGTACGGCCCGACACCGCGGGGTACCGCGGCTCCATGGGCGGGACGCCCATGCTACGGTCGGAGCGGACACGGCACTGTTCTTTAACACCCTCTGAGGTACTCCGAAGGATCTCCCTCTGTATCTTCGTCGGGAAGAGATCCTTCGGGGTACCTCAGGATGACGATTGCTTCGTGAAGTACAAAGGTCCGTACTTGTCTGCATCTCACCCCCGTCCTACTTCCACGAATCTACCTGCCGCTAAAGCGGCAAGTCCGGTGAAAGCTTGGGGTGTGGCGCTGGCAGCGCACGCGTCGTTCGGGCATCATCACGCCCATGGCATCCTTCACCTATTGCTTCAACACGAGCACCATTCAGGGTCAGAAGCTGTCGCTGGTCCAAGAGATCGAGATCGCGAGCAAGGCCGGCTACGGCGCGATCGAGCCGTGGATCGGTCAGATCGAAACCTATCGCGACACCGTCGGCCCCTTGAGCGACCTGCGCAAGCGCATCGCGGATGCGGGGCTGACGGTCGCCAGCGCGATCGGCTTTGCCAAGTGGATCATCGACGATGACACCGCCCGTGCCGCGGGACTCGAACATGCCCGCCGGGACATGGATCTCGTCGCCCAGATCGGTGGGCAGATGATCGCGGCGCCGCCGATGGGCTACCAGGACAAGACCGGCCTCGATTTGTTCGCGGCGGCGTCGCGCTACGCGGAACTGGTGGAGGTCGGGCGATCGGCTGGCGTGCTGCCACAATTGGAAGTGTGGGGCTTCAGCAAGACGCTCAATCGGCTGGGCGAAGCGCTGCTGATCGCCGCCGAGAGCGGCTGCGCCGACGCGGGCCTGCTGCTGGACATCTACCACCTGCACAAGGGTGGCAGTGGCTACGACACGCTGAACCTGCTGAACGGCCAGGCGATCCGCATCTTCCACGTTAACGACTACCCCGCCCTGCCGCGCGAGCAGCTGACCGATAGCCACCGCGTCTACCCCGGTGACGGCGTCGCGCCGATCCGCCAGGTGCTGCAGACGCTGACCGACATCGGAGCGTCGCCGTTCCTGTCGGTCGAGCTGTTCAACAAAGACTATTGGCAGCAGGACGCGTTGACCGTCGCCCGGACGGCACTCGATAAGCTCAAAGCGCTAACGCCCCAATGATCGGGAACGCTTATGCAATTGATCAGCGTGAACATCGGGACCGCCCGCCCCATCGCCAATGGCAAGACGAGCGCGGTCAGCGGCATCTTCAAGGAGCCGGTCGCGGGCCGTACGCTTATCGGCACGCTGGGCTTTCCCAAGGATGCGATCTGCAACAAGCGCCATCACGGCGGCCCGGATCAGGCGATTTACGTCTACGGCCAACCCGATTACGACTGGTGGGCCGAGCAGCTCCTGTTCCCACTGGCGCCTGGCACGTTCGGTGAAAACCTGACGATCGCCGACCTCGAAAGTAGCCAACTCGCGATCGGCGACCGGCTACACATTGCCGACGCGGTGTTGGAACTAACCGCCCCGCGCATGCCGTGCGGCACGCTCGCAAAGCGCATGGACGACAAGCAGTTCGTCCAGAAGTTCCGCGCCGCCGAGCGACCGGGCGTCTACTGCCGGGTGATCCAGGAGGGCGCCGTGGCCGCCGGTGACGCGGTGCGGTTGGAACCGTACGCTGGCGACCGGGTCAACGTGATCGAGGTCTTCCGCGAGTACTTCGCCGCGTACCACGACGAGGCGCGCGTGCGGCGTCACCTGACCGCGCCGCTCGCCAGCCGGGCGCGCGAGGACAACGAACAGTACTTGCGCGCGATTCGCTCACAATCGTTCTGACGGCCGGCGCTTAGAAGCTCAATCCGCTGTGGTCTGCCCATCAGCCCGACATCAACCCCAGCCGTGCCATGCGGACCTCGGCGCGTTGCAGTTCGCCGATGAGTTTCGTCAGGCTGGCCAGGGCTTGCCGGCCGACCATGTCGGCTTCGAGGTCGACGAATTGCAGTCCGGCGCGCAGGGACGTGCAGCCCTTGGGCACCGTCGGTGGGTGCCGCAGGGCGGCCTCCAGCACGACCTCTTTTTCGGCGAACGCGATCTCGATGCGCAGCCGGTCGGCGGGGTCGATCTTCAGGGGCTCCTCGGGCGTGCCCGTGAGCGTTACGCCCATGCCGCCGGTGCTGAGGTCGATCAGCTTGGCGGGGATCTCGGCGGTCGATGAGGGGCGGTCCTTCAGGATGGCGCGCGGGCCGATGCGCCACACGCGGGCCGTCAGTTCGGCGTCGGGCCCGACGCGCACGCGGTAGTTCGAGCGGCGCTGGATGGCTTGGATCTTCGTGGGCCACGGCATGCGCAGGCACTGAACGACCGTGTCGCCGTTGATGCGGAACTCGTCGATGCGCTGCACGACCGGCGTCGCGAAGACGACCTTCGTCACCCCCACCTTGAACGACACGCCCGCAGCCTTGCCGGTCGTGATCATCTCCTCGATCAGCATTCGCTCGGACGGCACCGACTCGACCAGCAGGCAGCCGTCGTCGCCGCCCAGGAAGCGCGACTTGTGATGGCGCAACATGCCCGATGACGGTAGCGACAGCACGACGCTCGCGTTGCGCGCGACGGCCTGCAGGAGTAGGTCGTGTTCTTCGGTCGGCAAAACGGCGTCCCTCGGTGGAAGTACCTATGTGGCACTATCGGCGAGGCCTCGGTCCGACCTTAGTAGATGCGCTGGCAAATAAGTAAATGAATACCCTGCCCCCGTTTAGCCGCGAGCTTGCTCGCGATTCGCGCAACCATCGCAAACGCAGGCAAGCCCGCGGCTAAACGGGATGACCGACCACAGTAAGAGAGAGAGACGCCACCTTTTACCGGACCCGCACAGCCTCATGGTTTAAGCGGTTGCGTCGTCGCGGGCTTCACTTCGTCGGCGAATTTCGAGCGCACCTTGCCGATCTTCGGCGTCGCCTGCTGGCGGATGTAGCCGGACATCGGGTTCAGCTCGGCGTAGTTGTGGTGGTACTGCTCGGCGACGTAGAACGCCGTCAACGGCTCGAGCGTCGTCACGACCGGGTTCGGATAGTGCTTCGACGCGTCCACCTGCTTCACGTACGCTTCGGCGACGCGCTTCTCGTCGTCGCTTCCGTAGAAGATCGCGCTCCGATAATGCGGGCCGACGTCCGGTCCCTGGCGGTTCAGCGTGGTGGGGTCGTGCATCGTCATGAAGACGCGCAGCAACCGGCCGTAGGTGATCTTCGACGCGTCGTAGGTGATCTCGATCGCCTCGGCGTGCTTCGTGCGGCCGGCCGACACGGCATCGTAGTTGGCCGTCTCCTTCGTGCCACCGCTATAGCCCGGCACCACCTTGCTCACGCCGGCCAGTTCCTTGAAGACGACTTCGGTGCACCAGAAGCACCCGCCGGCGACCACGGCCTTGCGTTGTTCGGGGGTGGTGGTCAGGGGAATGTCGTCGGTCGGCATCGGCAGCACGTTGGCATAGTCGGGCAAATCGCTGCCGTACACCGCGGTGGCGAAAGTGGTGAAGATCATCGTCAGGACTCCTCGAATGCTGAACACGGAACCTCCGGGGTTCAATCGATCCCCCTACATCATAGGCGTACGGAATGGACAAGGACCTGGATGGGGGACGGGAGATAACCCCGCATACCCACGTCCCAAAACCCCGTTTAGCTGCGAGCTTGCTCGCGATTCGTCGCAATCCATCGCGAGCAAGCTCGCGGCTAAACGGTGCCGGAATCCTGCGAACCACGCCAAATCGGAAAACTGCTCAGGTTGCTCATCCGTTGCACCGATCCAAGGAGCACGGCCGTTGTCAGGAACTTTGTACCTTCGAAGTTCCGTTGGCCCGGCTATACTTGCGGCAATTATGACGGCGTTCGTCGAATCCTGCGTGCAGACGGTCACCGGCCCGGCGGCCGCGGCGGAGCGGCACGCACGCAAGCGACCCCGCGCCCGCGAGCTGCTGAAGCTGCTGGCCGACAAGAAGAACGTCCTGCTCACCACACACCAGCACCCCGACCCCGATGCGCTCGCCAGTTGCCTGGCCCTCTGCACCCTGCTGACCGCCAAGCTGCCCGGCGCCAGGATTTCCATGAGCGTGAAGGGGCGCATCGTCAGCGGCATCAACGAGCAGTTCATCAAGAACGCCAACCTCGCCCTGCTGCCGTGGGACGACGCGAAGCTGAGCGAGTACGACGCGATCGTGCTGCTCGACGTACAGCCGCAGTTCGCTTATAGCCCCCTGCCCGCCGGCGTGGTGCCGTTGGTGGTGATCGACCATCACCGGTCGAAGACGCGCGCGTCGACGATGAAGTGCGCGTTCTGCGATATCCGCACCGACGCGGGCGCGACGGCGTCGATCGTCTTCAGCTACTTCATGGAGCTGGAGGTCCCCATCGCGCCGAGCCTGGCGGCGACGTTGCTGTACGCGATCGAGTCCGACCTCGCCGGCGCCGCTGGCACGCCCGGCGAGCTGGACAACCTGGCCCTGTCCACCCTCACCCTGCTCGCCGACACGCGCACGCTGTATCAGATGCGTTACGTCGACTTGCCGCAGGCGTACTACCAGGCGCTGTACACGGGCATGAGCAACGCGACGTACTACGACCACGCGATCATCGCGCACATCGGTACGATCGACACGGTCGAGAAGCCCGCGGTGATGGCCGACTACCTGCTGAGGTTCGACAAGGTGCGCTGGGCCCTGGTGTCGGCGATCTACGACGGCCGATTCGTGGTCAGCATTCGCACGAGCGACGCCAAGCTCTCGGCCGCCGACATGGCGCGACGGCTGCTCGCCCGCATCGGTGAAGGTGGCGGCCACCGCACCAAGGCCGGTGGTTACGTCGCGATCAAGAACGCCACCCCGACCGAAATCGACCGCGTGCGAAAGATGCTCCTGCGCCGCTACCTGAAGGTGCTGAACATCACCGGCACGCACGGGAAAAAGCTGGTGACCTAGCCCAGCGACGCGGACCCTCTTCTGTAGGACAGGCATTCCTGCCTGTCTCTCCACCGTCCGTCTCTCCCCCCGTATTCTTTCTTCCATCTTTTATGGCCTAGGCATTCTTGCCTGTGTCTCTTCGGTTTTTTCTTTCCAGCCGGTGCGACGGACATTCTTGTCTGTCTCGTGGGAACCGTTGCGCGTCTATCGAATCGAAAGAGACGCGAAGTCGCGAAGGCGCGAAGCGGGACGCGAAGGAGGATCCGGAAGACAACACCATCTCCTATCGAGGCGGCGGTCTGGGTAAGGCAAAACGCGATTTCGTGCACCATTTTGCACCATTGTGCACTATCGGGTGAGGACGTGGGGATTCACCCTGCCAAGCGTGTCGGCTATTCAGTTGTCAAAGAGCATGCTATCCATCTCTACGCCCGCGCTGCGCGAATGACATCAAGTTAGCGCAACGCCCATTGTTTTCTTCGTGCCTTCCTTCGTGCCTTCGCGCCTTCGTGGCTCCCCACTTTGGATCGCGGATGCGCCGCGCGGCAGAGAAGAATGTCCGCCCTACCAAAGACAGAAGACAGGAAGAGGCACAGGCAAGAATGCATGTGCCACAGTAGATGAAAGAAAGAATACGGGGGGAGAGGCGGACGGGGGGAGAGACAGGCAGGAATGCCTGTCCTAAAGAAGAGAGCGGCCATCGCACGGACGGTTGCCTTTACTCGCTGCGCGCGCCGCGCAGGAAGTGCAGCTTCGCATCGCCCGTGCGGTAGTACAGGCCGCCGTCGACGGCTTGCCAGTCGGTGATGCCGGCCTTGTCGGTGATCACCTCCAGGTGGTCGATGATGCCGTTCTCCACGCCGTTCACGCGTTCGCGGTTGAAGGCCCACAGGCGGTAGCTGGGGACGGCCGCGTCGACGTTGGTCTGGCCCATCGTGTCCAACAGCACGACGTGGCGCGAACCGAACATCGCGCCGCGGACGGTGGGCGAACGCTCCATGTCGGCCAGGCTGGGCAGCTGCGTCTCGGGTGGCGCGGGGTTCACCAGGTCGAACGAGCGGTACGTGCGCGGCGAGATCGTGTACAGCTGCGTGCCCACCAGGCGCAGCGACACCTCCCACTCGCTGCCGCCGGTGGCCAACTGCTGCAGATGTTCGCGCTGCGTGAGCAGCGAGTAGACGCGCACGATGCCGCCGCCCGACAGCGCTGCGACCAGGCCATCGTTCACCACGAGTTGGTCGGGCGCCACCGCGCCGCTGAAGACCGCGTTGCCCGGACCACCCTCGGCCATGCGTTCGTTGGGTGGGTTGCCCTCCCACGTCTCGAACAGGTCCTTGGTCGCCAGCCGGTCGGCCAGCGTGTAGACCAGCACGCCCTGCCGCGACAGCGCGAAGTTCGCCAGTGGCGCGCCGGTGGCGGCCGAGAAGCGCGGGCGCCCCAGCACCTCGCCGGAGAACGTGTCGACCACCAGCAGCGTCGACGATGACTCGTCCGTTGCCCGCGCCACAGTGAACTCGTCCGTCGCCACCATCCGTTGCGGCCCGCGGTCGCTCAGGCGCACCTGCCACGCCAATTGGCCGTCGGTCAGGTCCAACCCCGCCAGCCGGCCGCTCGAGGTAAGCAGGACGATGCGCGAGTCGGTGGGGCGCAAATCGATGATCTGTTCCGGCCCGTCGGCCGGCGGCATTTGCTGTTGCTGCAGCTGCGCCTGCTGCATCGCCTGCAGGTTGCCGAACCGCCGGCCTGGGATGATGCGCGGCTGCGGCATGCCTTCCATCTCATCGATCGTCATCTCGTCCAGCTCGCGCCGGTCCTGCGGCATCGCGCCCAATGCCGGCAGGTCGCCCAGCGGCGCCTGCCACAGCACCTTGCCGTCGTCGGGCGACAGTCGCCACACCGTGCGATCCGACCAGACGACTAATTGCTGGCCCGTCCAAGCGGCGCCCAGCGGCTGGGCGTCCACCTCGGTGAAGTTCGCGAGCGGTTGATTAGCGCCCACCGTGTAGACGGCCAGCGCTTGGCCCGTCCAGGCGATCACGCGATCGTCGCGAGTCATGCCGGTCGCTGGCAGGACGAGCGACTGCACGTTCACGATCGCGGCCGATGGGTCTGCGGGCACGAACGCGCGCTTGTAGCGCTTGCGGTTCGTCGCCGGGTCGATCTCGATCTCCTTGCCCGCCAGCCGCAGGTCGGGCAGCGCTGCGGGCGTCGTCTCACTGCCGCGGGGTCGCAGCTCGTTCAGCACGGACATGAACGACTTGCCCGCCAGCTCCGTTCCGTCGGCCAGCTTCATCGGCTGGGTGAGCTTCGGGTCCTGGCCGTTCCGTAACGCGTTCTGCAGGCGCGGGATCGCCGAGTCAACGCCGCCGGGCAGCATGAGGTAATTTCGCGCCAATGCCTCGGTGATCGTGGCCCGCTGCAGGCCATCGCCGCTCTTGCGCAGCGCCTGGCGCAGCACGTGGGTCGCCAGCCGGTGATCGCCGGCCTGTTCGTACACCTGCGTTGCAGCCACGAGGGCGCGGGGCGCGACGTTGGCGTTCGGGTAGACCTGCGCGATGCCCAGCAGCGCCGCCGCGTCAGCGGCCTTGCGGGCGGCGTTGAACTTTTCCTCGGCCACCAGTTCGTAGGCCACGTACGGCTGCCGCGAACCGGCGGCAGCGAGCACGTCGTCGATGCGGCGTTCGGCGATGGCGGCGGCGCTCGTGGGGCCGCTGCGCTCGTCGAAGCTGGGCACCTTGCGCATCGCGTCGTCCGACAGCACCTCCTGGTACATGCGCACGGCGCTGGGGTACTCGCGCATCGACTCATACAGCCGCGCCCGCGCCAGCCGCCACGCCACGCCCTGCTGCGGTGTGGCGGCGGCGATCGCGGCGCGGTCGAAGAAGTCCGACGCCTGCTGACGTACCGATGGCGCCGTGGGTGGCATTTCGGCCAGCTTGTTGGCGAACGTGAGCGCGTCGTTGAATAACCGCTCGCGCAACGGCCCGGGTCGCAGCGCATCGGCGCCGCCCATCAACCCGATGGCCGCGTCGATCTTCTGCAGTGACGTCGCCACGTCGCCGGCCGCGAACATCACCTCGGCATACACGATGCGCGGCTCGGGATCGTTCGGGGCGGCGGCCTCGCGGGCGTCCCACTTCTGGCGCGCCAGCTGCCGGTCCATGTACACGTCCACCCGTCGCGGGCCCGCCAGCACGACGTGGTCGCCGACCACCAGCACGTTGCCCGGGCCCTCGCCGTCCGGATCGCTGCGATCCCACGCGGCCGGTGACGCGGGGTAGGTGCCCTCGGTCAGCACCTGGCTGTTGGCGATCTGAAAGCGGAACAGGCGTCGTTCGGTCGGGATGAAGACGTCGGTCTCGGTCAGGAACGGCCGGCCCATGAGCGGCCCACCGCCGCCCAAACCACTGCGGCAGGTGACGGACGGGTCGGCCGGTTGCGGATAGGTGGAGACGCGGAAGTTGTCGGGGTCGTACTTGCGCCAATCGATGCCGAGCAGCGACGCGTTGGCGTTGGCGGGCATCTGCGCGCCGCCGCGCGCCGTGGTGTTGCCGGCGACGATCACGCTGTCACCACTGACGCCGACGAGCGTGTCGAGCCCACCGAGGTGCCGGCGGGCGATGCGTTTGCTGATCGCGCCATTGCCGGCATCGAACACGATGACGTCGCGCGCGTCGACCGGCAACGTAAAGATATGCCCGTCGCGCACGATCGGCGGGTTGTAGGCCCACGGGGCCGAGGCGGTGGTGTCGGCGCCAGCGCCCATCATCTCGCCGTTCATGCGCATGGCCATCTGCGGGTTGAACATCGGGCCACGGTTGGCCGCGCCCTCGCCACCGCGCGGGTAGGTGGTCAGCCAGAGCAGGCCACCGCTGTAGGCGTCCAGCGCCGCGACGGCGCCGAGGTTGGTCGAGACGAACAACCGCCCACCGGCGAAGGCGACGTGGGCGTCGTTGTCACTGGCGATCGGCATGCCGCCCCAGGGCGAGTTGAAGACGCTTGCGCCGGAGATGTAGCTGGTCCACTTCGCCTTGCCGTCGGCCAGGTTGAAACAGATGACGTAGCAGTCCTCGAAGTTGGCCTGCTTGGCCGAGCGGCCGGTCACGTAGACGTTGTCGCCAATCACCAGCGGCGAGCCACCGAGCGCCATGGCGCGCTGCGCCTCGTCGGGCAGGTCGGCGGTGCTGGCGACCCAGCGCTGGGCGCCGGTGCGGCGATCGAGGCAGACGAGCTTCGTCTCCAGCGTTTGCCCCATGTTCATCGCGGCGCGGCGGTCGCCCTGGCCCATGATGGCGAGCACGGCGTCGTCGGTCACGGTGGTGTTGAGCTGACGCCCGCGCGCGCCGCCGAACGGCGCGGCGCCGGGCAGCGTGTAGCGGCCCTGAAGTTCACCGGGATAGGTGGTCGCCCAACCGGAGAGCGCGACGCCACTGTCGACGCTGACGGCGTAGACGCGCTGGCCGTCGTTGAAGAACAAATCGGGCCCGTCGACCACCGGCATCACGCCCGCGGCCTCGGCGTCGGACATGCGGCGCAGGTAGTCGTTGCGCCGCTCGCGCGACATCGCGCGCACCGCCGGCGACGGTAGTGGCGACGACAGATCGATGCCGAACATGCGCGCGCCCGGCCGACCGGTGACGGCCGGCACGCGCCCGCGCGATGGCCCGCCGCCCAGCGTCGGCCAACTGTCACTCGCCAGCGCAGCGGCGGCGCTGGCGGGCTCGGCCAATGCCTTCGCGAGCGTGTCGACGAGCGGAGCGGCTCCACCCGCGACCGTCGCGGTGGCGTCGGGGTGCTTGGCCTTCAGTTCATCCAGTGCTTTGGTGGCACCGGCGGCATCACCAGCGAGATGACGTGCCAGGCCGGCGCGAAACAGCACTGCGGCACGGTCGTCGGCCAGGTTCGGGTGGACCGCGAGCAGCCGGTCGGTCATCCAGATCGCCGATCCAAACTCACCGGCCGCCAGCGACAGATCGACGAGGCGCATCGACGCGGTCTTGCCGGCGTCGGTGACGAAGTAGTCGCGCTCGACCCTGCCCAGCACCGCGCGGTCGAACGGCGACGCGTCGAGCAGCGTCTGCGCCACCTGTCCGAACCGTGCCCGGTACGCCGCCAGCCCGTCGGCCGGCCATTCGGCCAATCGCCGCTGCACGAGGTCGGTCGCGCCGATGTACTGCTTGAAGTTGCCCGCGTCCGCGCCGGTGTTGGTCGGCACGATGCGCTGGCCGTGCTTCTCGATCACTTCCTGCAGCAGGTCCGCGGCCTTGCCCCACTCCTTCGATCGTTCCATGCGCTCGGCCAGCACGATGCGCTCGGTGACGATCGCCGAGTCGCGCACGTAAATGCCTGTGTCGGGCTCCAGGCCCGTGCCAGCCTCGTCGATGTCGATGTCGACGTCCACGCCCTGTGCCCACGACGGCACGACCGGCAACGCCCCGAAAATGGCGACAGCTAAAATGAGGCGACGGCTCAACATCTCTGGCACCTCACGCGCGGATAAAGACCCTCACACCCACCGGCCTGGTCGCTTCAGCGACCAGGTTTTCCCCCGTCGTCCCTCACCTCACCCCGAGAGCAGATTCAAAATCCATATCTGACGAAACACTCAACACTCACGTAACCGTCATCCTGAGGTACTCCGAAGGATCTCTTCCGTCCCACACACGACAGGAATACGGGGGAGATCCTTCGGAGTACCTCAGGATGACGAACTTGCATGGGGTGCACAGGTGCAAAACTGTCCCTTACCATCACCCTACAGAAGCCGACTCTTCTCACGCGCTAAAATACTTCCCCCACAACGGCTTCAACCGTTCCACTTCCTCTGCAGGAATCTGGTCCTTCTGCGACCAGATCCCCAGTTGCAACGCCGCGTGCGCCGGTGACGCCGGCAGCGCGTCTTTTCGCTCGGCGATCAGTTCGACCGATCGGCGGATCAGCCCGATCGCGTTGCCGCTGGCGGCCTTCAGGTTGCCGATGATCTCGTTCAACAGTGCGAACGGATCGTGCGGCTGCCCCTCGCCAGCCGGGCGGGCCTTCCAGCAATCATAGTCCGTGACCAGCGCGATCAGCGCGTAGCTGATTTCCGCCTCGCGCGCCAGCTTCGCCTCGGGCATCGCGGTCATGCCGATGAGGTCGCCACCCCACAGCCGGTGCATCAGGCTTTCGGCCCGCGTGGAGAAGGCGGGGCCTTCCATGCAGACGTAGCAGCCGCGGGCGTGGGTGGTGTAGGGCGAGGAACTAGCGGGACTGGGAGAAGGCGTTGCCGCGCCATTCGCTGAATCGGGACTGTTGGCCCCTCCTGACTCATCCGCCGCTCCCGCGGCGGCGTCCAGCACGATTTGACGCAGGACGGGGCAGAAGGGTTCAGCAAATTCCACGTGGACGGCAGCATTGTTGTAGAAGGTCGCGGGGCGCTTCGTGGTCTTGTCGATGATCTGGTCGGGCACGACCAAATCGCGCGGCTTGAATTCGTCGCGCAGCGAGCCGACGGCGCCGGTGGCCAGCAGGTGCGTCACGCCCAGCTGCTTCATCGCGAAGATGTTGGCCTGATACGGGACGGCCGACGGGTTCTTCAGGTGGCCCACGCCGTGGCGAGAGAGGAAGAAGACCGGCAGGCCGGCCCAGGTGGTCTCGAGGATGGCATCGGAAGGTGGACCGAACGGGGTGTCGATCGTGTGCCGCGTGACCGACGCCTCGCCGGCCAGCGCCTCGTGCATTCCCGAGCCCCCGATCACGCCAACACGCACTGAATCCATGCGATTAGCGTATGGCGTTCGAGTCAAAAGGCAACCGTAAACCGGGTAGGATTGAGGACCTTACACCCACACCATCGCACGCTTTTGCCAGATGACGTTTCGGGCGGGTTGGCTCACCGCGTTGACATTGGCGCGCCGCGCGGCCAAATACTGTCGATTGTGAATCAGTACACCTTTGCCCCGCGTCAGATTCCGCTCGATTCCTCCTGGGACGTGATCGTCGTCGGCGGTGGCCCCTCCGGCTGCACCTCCGCCGCCGCTGCGGCGCGCGAGGGGGCGAAGGTGTTGCTGGTCGAACAGACCGGCTCGCTGGGCGGCATGGGCACCAGCGCGCTGGTGCCCGCCTGGACGCCGTTCTCCGACAAGAAGGACCTCGTCTACCGCGGTTTGGCCGAGCGCGTGTTCACGACGGCTAAGCAGGGCATGGCCCACGTGAAGCCGACGGACGCCGACTGGGTGCCGATTGACGCCGAACGGCTGAAGCGCGTCTACGACGACCTCTGCACTGAATTCGGCGTAACGGTGCTGTTCAACACGTTCTTCTCCGCAGTCGACACCGACGGCGCGGGTCGGGTGACAGCACTCATCTTCAGCAACAAGTCGGGCATGACCGCCAAGCGCGCCAAGGTATACGTCGACTGCACCGGCGACGCCGATCTGGCCGCCTGGGCGGGGGCCGAGTTTCATAAGGGCGACGACAGCGGCGACCCGGCCAACCTGATGCCGGCGACGCACTGCTTCATCCTGTCCAACGTCGACGACTACGCCTACCGCACCGGCCCCGGCATGCACGCGGCCGCAACGAACTCGCCGCACCATCAGATCATGAAGTCGGGCAAGTACCCGGTCATCCCCGACATCCACTGCTGCAACAACTCGGTCGGACCCGGCTCGATCGGCTTCAACGCCGGTCACGTGTACGCCGTCGACAGCACCGATCCGGCCAACGTATCGAAGGCCCTGATGACCGGCCGGAAGATCGCGGCGGCGTATCGCGACGCGCTGGCGGAGTTTTACCCAGCGGCGTTCGGCAACGCGTTCCTGGCGCAGACGGGCTCGCTGCTGGGCGTGCGCGAGTCGCGCCGCATCGTCGGCGATTACGTGCTGACGCTCGAAGACTACATGGCCCGCCGGGACTTCGACGATGAGATCGCGCGCAACAGCTACTTTATCGACGTCCACGCGAAGGTGAAGGAAGCGTTCGACGACCTGTCCAAGGCCCACAAGTGGGAAGGCACCACCTTCCGCTACGGCCCCGGCGAGTCGCACGGCATCCCCTACCGCTGCCTGACGCCCAAGGGACTGGCCAACGTGCTCGTGGCCGGCCGCAGCATTTCGGCCGAGCAGATCGTGCAGGGCAGCGTGCGCGTGATGCCCTGCTGCCTGGCCATGGGCGAGGCTGCCGGCATCGCCGCAGCCAGCGCGAGCAAGCATGAGGTGCCGGACGTGCGCAAGGTCGACGTGCAGCACCTCCGCAAGCGCCTGAAGGACGAAGGGGCGTACATCAAGTAAGGCGACGCCCTTGGCAGTCCGGAGAAGCTCCCCCATGCCCGTCAATATCCGTCGCGGCGTAAACATTTCGCACTGGCTGAGTCAGTCAAACGCACGCGGGCAGAAGCGGCGCGACTGGTTCGGGCGCGACGACATGATGCGCCTGCGCGAGCTGGGCCTGGACCACATCCGCCTGCCGATCGACGAGGAACAGATGTGGACGACCGCCGGCGCCCGCGAGGCCGAGGCGTTCGACCTCATGCAGAGCGCCTTAGACTGGGCGGCGGCCGCGGAGATGCGGGTGATCGTCGATTTGCACATCCTGCGCACGCACTACTTCCAGGACGAATCGCCACCCCTGTTCACCCAGCCCGCTGAGGCCGAGCGTTTCGCCGGGCTGTGGGCCGACCTGTCGGACGCTCTACACACCCGCCCGCTGGACGCGGTGGCCTACGAGTTGATGAACGAGCCGGCCGCCCCCGATCCGGCCGACTGGAACCGCGTGGCGATGTACCCGTTCCGCGCCATCCGCCAGCGCGAGCCGCAGCGGACGATCGTCTTAGGGTCCAACGAGGGCAACCAGGCCAAAACGTTCGACCAGCTCGACGTGCCGCCCGACGAGCATTTGATCCTGACCTTCCACCACTATCACCCCATGCCGTTGACGCACTATCGCGCTGGCTGGACGAAGCACCAGGAGACGTACGCCGGCCCCGTGCACTACCCGGGCCCGTCGCTGTTGCCCGAGGACGAGGCGCTCGTGCCACCGGCCGACCGCGAGCATTACGCGAAGGTGAATAAGCCGTACGACCGCGCTTCGATCGTTGCCGACTTCGCCAAGCCACTGGCGGTGCGACAGCGGACGGGCCACCCGCTGTACTGCGGCGAGTTCGGGTGCATCAACCGGGCGCCCGACGAGCCGCGTTACCGCTGGTATCGCGACATGGTGAGCGTGTTCGACGAGTTCGACATTGCCTGGACGGCCTGGGACTGGCGCGGGCAGTTCGCGATCCTGGACGAGCACGGCCAACCGACCCTGGCGTTGCGCGGGTTGCTGGGAACGTGAAACGCACGGCCGACCGGGCTACACTGTTGCCGTGAGCCCTGCCGATATCATCACCCTGCTGCGCAACACGTTCGGCGACGAGCGGATCGTCGCGTCGTTCGCCGACAAGCACCCGCGCGTTCACGTGAACGCTGCCGACTGGCGATCGATCGCCGAGTTCCTGCGGTTTGACCCGCGGCTGTCGTTCGACTGGCTCGCGAATCTGGGCGGCATCGACTACGCCGCCGACGGCAAGATGTGCGTGCTGTACGATTTGTGGAGCTTCGACCTGCGGCACACGTTCGCGGTGAAGGTCTTCACGCCGCGCGACCAGCCTCAGGTGCCGAGCGTGGTCGACCTCTGGTCGGCCGCCGACTGGCACGAGCGCGAGACGATGGACATGTTCGGCGTCGGGTTCCCTGGCCATCCCGACCCGCGGCGCATCCTGCTGGCCGACGACTGGGTGGGCCATCCGCTGCGGAAGGATTACGTCTTCCCCACTGAGTACCAAGGCATCCCCGGCTCCGGCCCGAAGCCGCGGTGACGGGTCGCGCGAAATCCAGCCATCACGTTCGGTGCTTATCTCTGCAGGCACACTAGCCCACGTACACGTCTCAACCTAGCCGCTTCACCGACGGGCGAAACTGTGAGCCACAACACACGACTACGAAAGACTTTCGGTCTTTCTAGCTACGCGTGAAGCGGGGTTGGCGGCGGCGCCACCACGCCAATTCCTGCTACGGATTCCTGCGTTCCGACATATCGCGAGTGCGACGCGCGGAAGCGATGCACTGCGTTCGACCGCGCAGTTAACGTTAAGCAGCGACCGCGCGTAAGGGTTTCTATTCACGCGAGTTGCCTTCGGACCGCCTCGATGGGAGTGACTACGAAAAATTAGTTAGCAGCTGCTGATTAAGGGTAAATTCTGACTTGCATTTGTGTAGGTGTGGTATATGATTTCGCTCGTTCACCGGATGTGAACACGAAGACATTGATGTGCTAACGCCGTCACCGTCTTGTTGTCGGGGGTGATCCCCGCAGAAGGTTCCCCCCCTCCTTCTGCACCCCCCGACATTAAACTTCACTCTCAACCGTTCGGCCTCCCCTCCGAACGATTCACAAAGTTGAGAGCCCTCGCCGCGGATCTCCCCCGTCCGCGGCCTTTTTTTGCGCAGAATCAGGGCGCACGTTTTGACCCCTCCGGGTTGGAATGTTTGTTTGAACTAATTATTCCTCAAACGTCCGATATTCGGGAAGAACTGGCCGCTAAAGCGGCCAGTCCAGTGGTGTTTGTGGGGAGATCATGCTTGAGGCGCGGGGAGCGTGAGGTGCGTTACCGTTCGGTTCCAGTGTGCGGGTAGTCCGCTACGGTGCGCTGGCGTCGAAGTAGGCGCGAACGACATCACGATAGCGGTCCGGCACCGATTCCAATGAGACGGGTGTGGGCGCCGTGACGTCGCGACGCGAACCCGTGGGCAGTTCATCCATCGAACCCAGGTCGGTCGGTGAACGCTCATCGGTCACCCGGCCATTTTTCGACGATTCACCTTTACTGATAGCGATCGCGGTCAAGCCATCACCAGTGCCGTCGCGCGCGCCTTGAGGTTCTTCACGTCGAGCAAGCGGCCGTGCGGTGGCGGGATCGGCCGATGCGCTGGTGGCGTCGCTGCTGGTGGCGGCCTGCCCGCCTGCGGGGGTGGCGGTACTGGTGGACGACGCCGTGCCGCCAGTATCCGCGGTCGGGGTGGGATCGGTATTGCGAGTGATGGCCGAGCCGTCGGTGGACGTCGCCTCGCGTTGGGGCGTCGTGGGACGCCCCGTCGCAGTTGAACGCTGCCGCGGATCGTCCGATGAACTGGCCGTGACGGTCTCGCGAGACCCCTCTCCACGCCCGGCGACCGCGACGACCGCAGCCGGTTCGCTCGCGAGCGCCGCCAGCACGAGCGTCATCGCGGTCGCGATGCCGATGCCGCCCCAGGCGCGGGCGCCGAGGCGCTGCAGCAGCAGATCGTTGGCCCGCAGCGACCGCGCCCGCCGATCCGCCTGAGCGACGACCCCCTGCGCCCACGGCTCGGCGTGGTCCCGCAAGGTCATCGCCGTGCTGAGCAATTCGTGCAGGTTCAACTGCCGATCCGCCAGGCACGCTGTCTCAAACCGCGTCGGCCGAGTTGCGATGCCGCGCACCACGCCCGCCAGCGCCCCCGCCAGCAGCGTCGCGCCCACGACGGGCCACGCATCGCGCTGCAGGTAGACCAATCCCGCCGCCAGCGCGCTTGCCACCCCCGCGGCCACGCCAATGCCCAGCCCGACCGCCTCACCAATGCGCCACGCCGTCGCGCGTCGATGGACGCGTGCCAGGAAGCGCACGAGATCGGAATCACGGGTCTGCATAACGCATCACACGAGGAGAACGACCCAATCGAGCCGCTCAAGTATAGCATGCCCCCGCAATGCCGGACTGGCCGCTTTAGCGGCCAGTTCCCCACGCCCCCGCGTCCCCACCTTAGGCAAAGTCCGACGTATCGCGCGCTAACGAAACCCATGTCATCCCGATGGGAGCTTTAGCGACCTGAGGGATCTACCACGGCCGTGAATCGCTCGTCATTCGAGATCCCTCAGGTCGCCAGGGCTCCCATCGGGATGACAATCAGGCGCACGGGCGCTCACTTTGATCCGCCAGACAGTGCCTTCAGGTTCCCTACAGCACCTTCCCACCCATCGCGACGATCACGTCCGCATCCCCCAGCTGTTCGGCCAAATCGAACGCCGTGCGCCCGCGACGGTCCAGCTTCCCGGCATCGGCCCCGTTGCGCAGCAGCAGCTTGACGATCTGAGCCTGTCCACCCTGCACCGCGTAGTGCAGCGACGAGTAGCCGTTCCTCGCCTGCAGGTTCGGGTTGCCCTGCTTGGCCAGCATCATCTCCACAGTGCGGATCGACCCGCGCGACGACGCGACCATGAGCGGCGTCGTGCCGTTGGAATGCTTCTGGTTCGGGTCGGCACCGGCGTCCAGCAGGGCCTTGGCGGCGTTGTAACTGCTGTAGTGGGCGGCTGTGTACAGCGGGGAACGGTGGCCGTGGTGCTTCGTCGAGTTGACGTCCCTGCCGTCGGCCACGAGCTGGCGAATCTTATTCGGGTTATCCAGCTTCGCCGCGGCGTGCATGGGCGCCCAGATGCGCGAACTGCAACCGGTGCTTATACCCAGCGTAATGACAACGAACAAGAAAGAGACAACCTGCCGCGTGCGATGGTACTGCTTCAAGATGCGTGTGCTCCCCGTTGAGTTCGCGGCATCATAGAGCTGGAACCGTTGGCCGCAAGGTGAAACGAACCGGACCGTACCGCTCCGCCGCGGGGCTGCTCCGACCGTGGCATGGGCGTCTCGCCCATGCATGTGGATTGAAATAGCGATTGATTTAGTGGCAACCTGCTTCAACCGGAGCAGCCGTCACAAAATGAAGGTTCTCGGCCTCATTACAGGCATGCGAGACGCCCACGCCACGGTCGGAACGGCCGCCGTCCGTCACCGTTAAAACATCTTCAGCTGATCGCGCTCGAAGTTGAACTTCGCGGTCGGCTCGTCGATCGGAATCTTGTAGTGGCCGCTCCAGCAGGCGGTGCAGTACTGCTGCTTGTCGCGGTTCATCACCGACAGCATGCCGTCCAACGACAGGTAGGCCAGACTGTCGACCTCAAGGAAAGCCGCGATCTCGTCGACCGTGCGCTCGTGGGCGATCAGTTCAGTGCTGGTGGGGAAGTCGATCCCGTAAAAGCATGGATGCCGAATCGGGGGGCAGCTGACGCGCAGGTGGATCTCCTTGGCCCCGGCCCGGCGGATCGCCCGCATCTTCGAGCGCGTCGTCGTGCCGCGGACCACCGAGTCTTCCACGATCACCACGCGTTGGCCGGCGATTACATCCGGGATGATGTTCAGCTTCATCGCCACCGCCCGGTCGCGGGCGGCCTGGCCCGGCAGGATGAACGTGCGGCCGACGAACCGGTTCGGCACGATCCCCTCTTCGAACGGCGTCTTCGACTCCTTCGAAAAGCCGAGCGCGGCGCTGCGGCCGCTGTCGGGCATCGGCATCACAAAGTCGGCGTTCACCGGCGCTTCGCGCGCCAGCACGCGGCCCATCTGCTCGCGCACGATGTGCACGTTCTGCCCGAAAATCCGGCTGGCCGGGTTGGCGAAGTAGACGTGCTCGAACACGCAGTGCGCCTGCTCGGGCGCCGGCTCGCTGAACCGGCGGCTGCTGAGGCCGTCGTTGTTGATCGTCACGATCTCGCCGGGCTCGATCTCGCGCACGTAGGTGGCGTCGATCACGTCGAACGCGCACGTCTCACTCGCCACCACCCACTGCCCCGCCGCCGTCTTGCCTAATGAAAGCGGCCGAAAGCCCCAGGGGTCGCGGACGGCTTCGATGCGATCGGGAAACAGGAACAGCAGGCTGAACGACCCCTGCAAGTGCCGCAACACGTGGGGCAGCGGGTCGTGCTTGTTGATGTGCGTGGGCTTGGCCAGCAGGTGGACAATCACTTCCGTGTCCGTCGTGCTCTGGAAGATGTGGCCGTGCTCCTCGTACTGCTCGCGCAGCAAAGTCGCATTCACCAGGTTCCCGTTGTGCGCCACCGCCACCGGCCCCATGCGGAATTGCCGCAGTAAAGGCTGTGCGTTGCACAACTTACTGCTGCCGGTCGTACTGTAGCGCACGTGCCCGATGGCGGCGTGGCCGACGAGTTCTTCCTTCATCATGCGCGGCGTAAACACTTGGCTGACCAGCCCCATGCCCGCGTGGCCGTGCAGATCGGTACCGTCGGAGGTGACGATGCCCGCCGACTCCTGCCCGCGATGTTGCTGCGCGAAGAGGCCCTGATACGCGATGGCCGACGCATCGGGCGTCCCCCAGATGCCGAACACGCCGCACTTTTCCTTCTTCTCGTACTCTTCAAACTGGGGCAGCGAAACGGGCAAGGCGATCTCCGTTGTCCGTGGGAACTACTTGAGGCGTCACCGACGATCCCATTCTAGCACACCCGATCGGTCAACGGTATCGGACCGAACCCCCTCCACCTTGACCCGGTTGCCTCGCGTAAGGTGGGTCGGGTTCGTGGTCATGGCGTTCCGGGTGTCGGGCGATACACTTGGCGTCTCTGTTCCATCGGAAAGGGGACGATGTCATCATCAGACGCCACGTTGAACGCGTTGCGCGAGGCCCTGAAGCTCTCGCCAGATAACCTGCCGCTGCGCCTGCACTTGGCGCAGTCGCTGTTGAACCTGGGCCACGCCGAGGAGGCCGAGCGCGAGTTTCGGGCCGCCATCCAGCAGTCGCCGCAGAACGCGGACGTAAAGGTGGGCCTGGCGACGGCGTTCAGCCATCAGGGCAAGAACTCCGAAGCGATGGTGATTGTCGAAGACCTCATTAAAGCGACCGACTGCCCCGCGGCCGCCAACGTGCTGTACGCGCGACTGCTGGTGAAGGCGGGTGACGTCGAGCGGGCCGTGCGGCAGTACAAGCGCGGCATTGAAAAAGACCCCGCCTCGGCCGATGTCGAGCTCGCCGCCCGGCTGGGCATCAATGCCCGCCCGGAGGAGAGCGACGTGGTCGACGGGAAGGTGCGCGCCACCTGGGACGGTGGCGACACCGACGCGCCCGCCGAGGTGGAACGCCCCACGATCCGCTTCAAGGACGTGGGCGGCATGGAAGCGCTGAAGGAAGAGATCCGCCTGAAGATCATCCACCCGCTTGAGCACGCCGACCTCTACAAGGCGTACGGCAAGGCGATCGGGGGCGGCATTCTGATGTACGGCCCGCCGGGCTGTGGCAAGACGCACCTCGCCCGCGCCACCGCCGGTGAGATCGACGCCGGCTTCATCGCCGTCGGCATCTCCGACGTGCTGGACATGTGGATCGGCAACAGCGAGAAGAACCTTAACGCCCTATTCGAGCAGGCGCGCCGCGCCAAACCCTGCGTGCTGTTCTTCGACGAGGTGGATGCCCTCGCCGCCAGCCGGGCGGACATGCGCACGAGCGGTGGCCGGCACCTCATCAACCAGTTCCTGTCCGAGCTGGACGGCGTGAAGTCGAACAACGACGGTGTGCTCGTGCTGGCGGCCACCAACGCCCCGTGGCACGTCGACCCGGCCTTCCGCCGGCCCGGGCGTTTCGACCGCATCCTGTTCGTGCCCCCGCCGGACGCGCCGGCGCGGGCGGGCATCCTGCGCATCCTGCTGGCCGGCAAGCCGGTGCAGGACGTCGACCACGACGCCGTCGCCAAGCGCACGGCCGAGTTCAGCGGCGCCGACCTGAAGGCCGTGGTCGACCAGACCATCGAGGCCAAGCTGCGCGAGGCGATGAAGGCCGGCCTGCCCAAGCCCATCACCACCAAGGACCTGCTGGCCGCCGTGCCGTTGGTGAAGCCCAGCACGCGCGAATGGTTCAGCGCGGCCCGCAACTACGCGCTCTACTCGAACCAGGGCGGCACGTACGACGACATCCTGAAGTACATGAAGACGTAGCGCCGGGCTCGTCGCGCGTGGTAGTGGTGATCGCACAGTTCGCTCAATCGATTCAACGGGTTCCCGGCCGATGGCACTTTCCCCACAGATGCAGCGTGCGTTCGTCCTGCAGCAACAGAACCGTCACGTCGACGCCGAGCGCGAGTTGCGCCAACACCTGGCGACCGACCCGCGCGACGCGTACGCCCACGCGATGCTCGCCGACTCGCTCGTCGAGCTGTCGCGCTTCGACGAGGCCGAACAGGAGGCGAAGGAGTCGATCGGCATCGCGCCCGACGAGGCGTTCGGTCACGCGGTGATGGCGCGCCTGCTGCGGGCGCGCAACCGCTTCAAGAGCGCCGAGATCGCGATACGCGAGGCGATCGCCATCGATTCGAACAACCCCAGCTACTTCGCGATCTTAGCCGCCACCCTGCTCGACCTGCGCCGCTGGCGCGACGCGCTCGACGCCGCCAATGAAGGCCTGGCCATCGACCCAAAGGATTCCGGCTGCCTGAACCTGCGCGCGATGGCGCTCACGCAGCTCGGCGACCGCGACGCCGCCGCCAGCACCACCGAGGGCGCGCTGGCCGACGATCCGGAGAACGCGCTGGCCCACGCGACGCACGGCTGGACGCTGTTGCACCAGAACGACCCGCGCCGTGCGATGGAACACTTTCGCGAAGCGCTGCGGCTCGACCCGACCATGGATTACGCCCGTACGGGCATCCTGGAATCGATGAAGGCGCGGAACCCGTTTTACCGGCTGATGCTCCGGTACTTCCTGTTCATGTCGCGCCTGGACTCCCGCGTGCAGTGGGGCATCGTGCTGGGCGGGTTCTTCGGCGCCCGCATCCTTCGCTCGGCGGCCAACCGCAACCCCGACCTCGCCCCGTTCATCTGGCCGGTCCTCATCCTCTACATCGCCTTCGCGCTCAGCACGTGGCTGGCGCCGTCGCTGTTCAACCTGCTGCTGCGCCTTCACCCGTTCGGTAAGCACGTGCTGGACGACGACGAACGGCGCGTGTCGACGCTTACCGGTATCGCGCTCGGAACCGCGGCGATCTTCGGCGTCAGCTACCTCGTCACCGGGGCGCTCTGGGCGCTGATCGCAGGCGTGGTGGGCCTGCTCGTCTCGCTGCCGCTGTCGCGATACAACCAGTGCCACGTGGGCTGGCCCCGCCGGGCGATGGTCGGCATCTTGGTCGTGCTGGTCACGCTCGGCCTGACCGCCAGCGCGTTCACGTTCAACGACCCCGAGGACTCGCGCGGCTCCACGTTCTTCACGATCTTCATCTACGGCTGTCTGCTGTCGCAATTCGGCGCCAGCGCGCTGAACGGCATCCGCCCTGAGCGATGAACCGCCCTTGACCGCCGCCGTTCGCCGCGGCACCGTACGTCGATGCTGAACGGAAAAGTCGTCATCGTGACCGGTGCGGGCCGTGGGATCGGGGCCGCCATTGCGCGGGTGTGCGCCAAGCACGGCGCGAGCGTGGCGATCAACTACGCCGTCAGCCGCGACAAGGCCGAGGCGGTCGCGGCCGACATTCGCGCCACCGGTGGCACCGCCCGCACCTACGCCGCCGACGTGCGCGATGCCACCGCGGTGAACGCGATGGTCGCACAGGTCCACGCCGATTTTGGCCGCATCGACGGCGTCGTCAACAACGCGATCGCCGGCCGGCAGCACGGCTCGCTCGACGTCGCGACCGACGCCGACTACGACACGGCGTTCGCCTTCGGCTGCCGCGCCGTCATCAACACCACCAAGGCCGTCCGCCCGATCTTCAAAGCCCAAGGCGGCGGGCGCATCGTCAACATCGTCACCGAACTCTGGAACGTCGCCCCGGAAAACTGGTCCGTCTACATGGCCGGCAAGGGCGCGATGATCGGCGTCTCCCGCTCGCTCGCGCGCGAACTCGGCCCCGAGCAGATCACCGTCAACATGGTCGCCCCCGGCTGGATGATCGACGAAAAGGTCGACCTCACCGCCGACGGCCCCCAGGGCTATGCCAAGTCCACCCCCCTCCGCCGCCAGGGCAGCGCCGACGAGATCGGCAACGGCTGCGTCTACTTCCTAAGCGAACTGGCGGGGTTCGTTACGGGGGCGTACTTGCCGGTAACGGGCGGGCGGGTGGCGCAGGTGGGGACGTGATGGCCCCCCCGTGAACGGCCATGCGTTTGGCAGCCCGATGCTGATGTTGTTACCTACAGAACACTTCAACCTAGCCGAGCCGGCGTGGCCCACCGTCGCCTGCTTTTTGCTCTATGTGCTGTGCATTTTTCCGGCCGGCGTGTTTCTGTTGCGGGCGGGACTGGCACGGCGCCGGCTTTCGGTAAGGGCGCACCGCCGCGGGTTCGATGATGGGCAGTTGGCACGCGCGGCCGTCAGGATCGGGCTCGGCCATGAATTGAAGGATACGAAAAGCTTCGACGCCTTTCGGCGACAGCGTCGGTCCGCTGGCCTTTCGAACGTCTTCCTCGGGCTGTTCGCCGTGGTGATGAGCACCGCGGCGGTGCTCTGGATTCCGTGGGGCGAACCGGCTCGATTGGCCATCACGCCCGCGGAGTTCATTTTGGATTACCGATGGCCGCGACCCGATCGACGGGTGCTCGTCAACTCGATCACAAACGTTGACTACCACACGATCAAGGGGCCACGCCGCAGACGGACCACAACCGAGCTCCGCGTGACGCTCCGAGACGGCGAACGGCTGGACATAAAGCCCCACGGCTACAGTGGCAGCTTCGCCACCCTACGCGCCGCAGCCGCAGTGCTGGCCGAACGGGCAGGCCTGCCCTTGGAAAAAACAGTGTTGGACCAGCGTTGACGCAGCGCCCCGGCGGTTGCATAACCGCTCGTGCTAGTGGACCGGCACCGCGTCGTAACCGTTGAATCGACCGAGCTCGTAGACGGGCGGCGTACCACCCGTGGCTCGCGGCATCGCATCGACCAGAAGAAGGATCCTCCCATGTCAGCCAACAACAAAGCCATCCTCCAACGAGCCAATGCGGCAATCACGCGCGGCGACCACGAGGGGTTCCTTGCCCACTGCACTGAGGACGTCGAATGGACGTTCGTCGGCGACCGAACGCTGACGGGAAAGGCCGCCATCCGCCAGTACATCAACGAGACGTACCTCGAGCCGCCCCAGTTCGACGTCGCCCACCTGATCGCAGAGGGCGACACCCTCGTGGCGACCGGCCAAATCGCGATCAAGGAGGCCAACGGCACCAAAGTCCATTTCGCCTACTGCGACGTCTGGCGCCTCCGCGAGGGCCAACTGGCCGAACTCACCGCATACGTCGTCGAAATCAAACGGGAAGGTTAGGACGGCGACTCGAAAAGACCTCGTCGCCCGTATCATCGGACACCCGTAATCAGCACGGGCGGCGTACCGCCGTTGGCACCCGGCGTCCGGTCGGCTCGCTATTCGATCAGGAGTTCGACATGACTGACGTAATGGGACTATTCGGCGTCGTGCTCACGGCGTTCCTCGTCTATTGCGCGTGCAGGATCGCGAGCCGGATGGGCTATAGCGGGTTCGCTGGCCTGCTCCTGCTGATTCCGTTCGTGAATATGGTCACGTGGGTGGTGTGGGCGTTCAACGAGTCGCCCAACGAGCGTAAGCTGCGAAGCCTTCGCGCCGAGTTGGCGCGACGCGATGGGCCGCGGGTGGAAGGCGCATTGCGCGGCATGGATGGATAACCCACTGCCGAAGCAGCCCGCGAGGCCGTTGCACGTCCGCGCGTGGCCGAGCGGTTTGTCGACAGGATCAATCGGCCCCGCAGAACTACAGCGAACATCCCGCCTTACGTTACCGAGTTGGTGTCCTCTTCAGGATGTCCCAGATATCATTCGAAGTGCGCGCGGGTTCCGCATCAGCCATGGTCGCACCTTTGGATACGGCACGCCCCACCTTCCTGCCACTACCGGACTCGCTGGGATGCGCGTTGACGCAACCCGCCGGGTCGACCGGGTGGCATACTCACCCGTTTGACGAACTGTGCCTGATCGACACGACCTCCACAACCATCGGTCACGCGGGTCGCAAGCGGGTTGCCGGCCCGGGCACGCTGTTCCTCTTCAAGCGTGGCGAACAGCACGGCTACTGGAACACGGCGTCGCAGTCGCCGCGCCTTTGGGTCATCCACTACCGCGGGGACGAGTCGCTCTACGCCGCAATGCCTCACTTGCTGCACCGGCAGCCCGGGCGTCGCATCTGGCGATTGTCGGACGAGCGGGCCGAGGCGTTCAAGGCGATGCACGTCAAAATCAGCATCGAGCGCGCCCGCGAACGGACCGGCGCAGAGGCGGCCCAGTCAGCATGGCTGCGTCTACTGCTCGTCACCGTCGCACGCTGGAGCGCAACGGCATCGACCACGAGGGCCAGCAACGACGCGGCGGACGTGGCGTCGCCCAAACTGATGGACGCCGAACTGTTGCAACTGTGGCGCATCGTCCACGACTACACCGGCGACCCCGCCGGACTTAGTAGCGAGATCAGGTCGGAGATTCCCAACTACGATTCGCTGCGCCACCGCTTTCGCAAAGCCGTGGGTGAATCGCCTACAAAAATGTGGGCCAAACTTCGGATGCAGCAGGCCCAGAACCTGCTCCTGGAGTCGAACCTGAGCATCAAGGAGATCGCCCATCGCGTCGGGTATGCCCGGCAACACGAATTCACCCGCGCGTTCAGCCATCGGTTCGGCCTGCCGCCCACCGCGTGGCGCGACGCCACGTATTCCACGCCGGCGACAACAGGTTCCACGGCGGCTAAAGCACGCCGCGCCACCGGAGCACATACTGCGATCACCTAACCACAAGGAGCATCGCATGTCACTGTCGTCCGATCAGATCGCATCGTTCAAGTCTCACGGATACGTAGTCGCCCCGGGCTTCTTCTCGCCAACCGAGGCCCGCGCCATGCAGCTGGAAATCGAACGCTTCAAGCGCACGGGCCTCGTGCGCAACGTCGCGACTGAGGGGGATGGGAAGACGACCTCGCAGAGCAAGCGCAACCTGCAACTGTGCCCCATGTTCGACAAGAGCGACCTGTTCAAGGCGCTGCCGTTCGACGCGCGCGTCGCCGCCGCCGTGTCGTCGCTCATCGGCTTGCCCGCCCGGCTGCACCTGGACCAGGTCTTCCTCAAGCCGGCCGGCGACGGCGCCGGCACCAGCTGGCATCAGGACAATGCCTACTTCCACCTTGCCAACCCCATGCAGGGCACCGCGATGTGGATCGCCGTGCACGATGCGACGATCGCGAACGGGACGATGGAGGTGATCCCCGATGTCTTCCTCGACAAGCTCGAGCACAAGCGCGACGCCGGCAGCGACCATCACGTGCGATGCTATCCGGACGAAGCCAAAGCGGTCCCGCTCGAGCTGAAGGCCGGCGGCGCCGTGTTCTTCTGCTACGGCACGCCCCACTGCACCCGCGGCAACACCACCGACCGCGACCGCGCCGGCGCCGCGTTCCACTTCCTCCGCACCGACGCGAACGACGGCGCCTATATGAAACAATGGGGCTCCGCCAAGCCCGGCAATCCCCACATCACCGGTCCGCTGGCATCGGACGGCGTTCAGGAATACGGCAAGCGCATGTCCGGCGCGTTCAACCGCGAGGTCGCCGCGATCATCGAAGCCGCCCCGGCGATGAGCCCGGCGACGGCGATCGTCTGATCCCAATGAACAACCCACCGAAGACCCGGTTGCCAAGATACCTGTCGCTGAACCAGGCGGCGTGAGGGACGCGGCGAGGAACGGCGGGGTTACAAGTCAGGTTCTGCTGCTTCGACATCGGCGCGGTTGTGGGGAGGTAGATAGAGACCAATGAGCAGTTGTTCCATCATGAGCGCCTTGCGAGCGGGCGTTAGCTTCATCGGTCCCGGATCGATGATGCCGGGATCATTACGCTGCGCCGGATTTCCTTCGACGGCCATGGCTGTTGCGAAGCAGGAGGGTCCATCACGAGTATGAGTTGGAGCGACTCATGTTTGCTTCGAGAAGCGATCGCTCGCGATGAATTTGGGAGCATTCAGGTCGAAGAGGCGTTGCGGCGATACTTTCTGGCGAACAAGGACGTCATCTGGACAGATGCGCTCGCGGAAAACGACTTAATTTGACCGGACCCTACAAAAAAGCCCTGCCGACGTTTCCGTCGGCAGGGCTTATCAATTCAAATATGAACAAACGACCGTCGCCCTACGCGGTGGCCGTCGCCGTCTCGAGCAGCTCGTTCCACTTCTTAGCCGTACGCGTCTTCCAGCTGCCCTTGTGGTAGGCGTAGCCGACGATCATGGGGACGGCCAGCGTGGCCTCGCTGAAGACCATCTGTTCGTAGGCGGTGCTGACCTTGCCCCAGCTGCTCGCTTCCTTCAGGGTGCTGCTGGAGAGGGCGCCATCGCGAACGTCGGCGATGGTGACCTGGATGGCGTACTTGTGCATCGGGGCGTCGTGGCCGAGCACCTCGGCGCACACCACGATGTCCTGGGTGAAGTTCTTCGGCACGCCGCCGCCGATCATGAAGATGCCCGTGTTGGGGTTCTTGATCTTCAGCTGGGTCAGTTCGTAAAAGTCCTTGCCGCCGTCCCAGGTGGCGGTGCGGGCGCTGTCGTAGCCGCGGTTGACGGCGTGGTAGACCAAGCCGAACCCAGCCGAGCAGTCGCTGAACGCCGGGCAGAAGATCGGGATCTGCCGCTTGTAGCACTCGTAGATGATGCTGTCGGCGCACTTGGGCCCGCCGTTGTCGTCCAGGTGCTTGCCGAGCTGCCGGATGAACTCGCGGCTGCTGTGCGGGCCGGCTTCCATCTCGTCGAAGGCCTTCTGGGTGGCCTCGTCGCAGAGGCGCAGCTCTTCCTCGTCGATGAGCGTGTCGTAGATGCGGTCGATCGCGTGCTCGCGCAGCTCGTTGTCGAACAGGCCGCTCTTGAGCTTCTCCTCAGCGATGTAGTGCTTGAAGCCGAGGGCCTCGAAGAAGTCCTGGTCGACGATGTTGGCGCCGGTGCTGACGATGGCGTCGACCATGTTGTTCTTGACCATGTCGACGATCACCTTCTTCAGCCCGGCCGAGATCAGCGACCCGGCGAGCGTGAGGATGATGCCGCAGTCGTTTTCCTTCAGCATGCGGTCGTAGATGTCGGCGGCGCGGTTGAGGTCGCGGGCGCTGAAGGCCATGTTGGCCATCTGCTCGACGACGTTGGCGATGGCCGGGTTCTTCGTCACGTCGATGTGCTGAATTTCGCCGAGCGAGAAGAAGTGCTTCTTCGCTTCGGAACCGGTGTGCTGCGCCTTGAGGGGCGTAACGTTGAGGTAGCTGTTTTCCTGATTCATGGGCCAACTCCTTTGTGTGCCGAGACGGTTCAAACGTCTCGCAACGGGAACAAGACAACTTCGGTGGTTTCCCGCGTTCCGTCACCGGCCAAAACAAGGCCGGCTGATAAAACGAAGAAACCACCGCGTCTCGCTACGGTGTGCATCGCGACATTCGCGACGACACCCGCCATTGCGAGTCGGGGTGGCTTTGACAGGAATATTATGACGGAAACGCGGTTTTAGTTCAATGAAAATCGGGTGTGGGGGAAGTTAATTTTGGGGCTGGCGATGACTCGATCATGTGACGCTTGGCAGCGGCGTCTAATGCCGCGAGTTCCACAGTCAACGCATCGGGCGGCGCGGGTGGCACGGCCGTGCCGCATTCAGGGCAGATGCCACTGAGGTTGCCGGTGAGGTCGTAGTTGCACTGCAGACAACGCGTAAAATCACGTGGCTTGCGAAGCAGGTGCCGCAACCAGAACAGCGTTACGACCGTTGCAGCGACAGCCCAGATCCAAAACTCCAGGCGCATCCAGAAGTGAGACCAATTCACGAACGCGTCGGGCGTCAGCAATCCCGCAGCGGACCACACGATCGCGATGATGAGCAGGCCGCTGACCGAAGGGATCGGACGCAGCCGATGCCAGAATACCGCCGCGAGAAATACGCCTGCGAACCATAGTGTGGCCGCGGTATACATCGTTCGCTGCCGGACGTCCTCCACAAGGTCGAAGTGTGCCGGCGGCGCAGGCCAGTTTCGGACGAACTGGAGGGTGCCGTATCCGGAGACGCGTCCGTCGAGAAAGGAAACTGAGATTATCGCTCCCGAGCGAGGATCTTCAACGAACCCCTCCTCCTTCATGAACGTTTGACCGTCCTTCGATTCGATTGCGACCGGCGGGCGGATCTTAAACACATACTGCGGGAACACCCGCTGAACTTCGGTCAAGGACATACGCCCCCGCTCCCCGCGGGCGAAGTTGTCGAGCATGTCGCTGGACGCCTTCGCCGCGTCGTTGCTTGCCTTTCGGTGCAACGCTGGCAGCTGCGCCACCTTGACATTTTGCCATGCCTTCACGCTCGTCAGTGAAACGATCACGAGCAGTGCCAGCACGAACGGCCGCGTCATCACTCGCCCAGCAGGTTTCGTTTCGTTCACCGGCTCCCCCTTTCTCGGAGTCCAACGCTCTGCCGTCCCTGTTGCTGAATCCAACTCAGTATATATGACGCCCGCCCTCCCGTGTGCTCTAATCCGCGGTCGGCATGCACGAACTTTCCGTGGCACAGGAACTGGTGGAACTCGTCGAGTTGCAGTTGGCCGACAGCGGGCCGATCAAGGTGAACAGCGTGCTGCTGCGGATTGGGCCGTTGTCGGGCGTGGTGCCGCAGGCGATGCGGTTCGCGTACGATGCGGCCACGGCCGGCACGCGGTTGGCGGGGTCAAGCTTGCAGATCGAAGAGGTCGCGCCGGTCATCTTCTGCCAGCCGTGTAATCAGGAGCGGGCGCTGCCCAGCATTCAGCGGATGCGCTGCCCCGTGTGCGATGCCCCTGCGGCCGACGTGGTTCGCGGGCGGGAATTGGAAGTCGTGAGCGTAGAGGTGATCGATGACGATCGTTAACTCCCCCCGAATCGTGCAGGTGCGCCAGCAGGTGTTGAAGAAGAACGACGTGCTGGCCCGGCAGTTGCGCGAGCGCTACGCGGCGGCGGGCGTGTTCGTCGTCAGCCTTGTTTCATCGCCGGGGTCGGGCAAGACGACGTTCTTGCGCGAGACGCTTCTCCGGCTGGTTGGAAGCTATAAGGTGGCGGCGCTGGTGGGCGATCTGGCGACGCAGAACGACGCCAACCGGCTGGCCGAGAGCGGCGCGCCTGTGCGGCAGATCGTCACGGGCACGGTTTGCCATCTGGAAGCGGAAATGGTCGAACAGGCCACCGCGGCGGCGGGATGGGCGCTGGAAGATCTGGACTTCCTGTTCGTCGAGAACGTCGGCAACCTCGTCTGCCCGGCCAGCTACGATTTGGGCGAAGACCTGCGCGTCGTGCTGCTGAGCACCACCGAGGGGGAAGACAAGCCGCTGAAGTACCCGACGATCTTCAACACGTCGGACATGGCCATCATCACCAAGTGCGATATCGCGGACGCCGTCGGATTCGACCGGGCCGCGGCCCTGGCGTCCATCGACAGCGTGCGGCCGGGCCTGCCCGTGCTCGAACTGTCGGCCAAGACCGGCGCGGGCGTCGACGCTTGGATGGACCTGTTGAAGGCGCGCCGAACGGGAAAAACCGTAACCGTAGCAGCGACGATCTGACGGATAGCCGCGCGGGTGCGACCCACCGAGACGGCGAAACGGGCCGGGGTCCGATAGAAACCGCACTGGTCGGTCTGCCTCGCGATCCGCCCCCGTCGCCCCCTCGCTCTCGTACCGTTCGTTCGCCGCGGAGCGTGTGATACGTTGTGCGGGGAAGGCGACACTTTCCTCGGGTCAAACGGAATCTTCCTCGGGGAAGGCGAAACTTTCCTCGGGTCAAACGGAATCTTCCCCGGGTAAAACGAAACTTTCCCCGGGTCAAATGGAATCTTCCCCGGGTAAAACGAAACTTTCCCCGGGTAAAATGGAATCTTCCTCGGGTAAAACGAAACTTTCCCCGGGTAAAATGGAATCTTCCTCGGGTAAGACGACACTTTCCTCGGGTAAAATGGAATCTTCCTCGGGTAAGACGACACTTTCCTCGGGTAAAATGGAATCTTCCCGGGGCAAAGTGATGCTTTCGTCCGGTAACGTGACGCATTGCCTGGGATACGGTCACACGCTCTAACTTGGATCAGGATGAAATTGATGAAACTCCGAAGGCTCTCGGTCGTGCCCGCGTTCGTCTTAGCCAGTGCGCAATATGCGGCGGCGCACAGTGGCCACTCGCACGAAGGCGTGCCGGGCGGCGAGTCGCACGTGGCCCTGCTGATGGCTGGCGGCGTCGCCGTCGCGCTGGCGGTGGCCGCGGTCGCGTACCGCTGGGGAAGCCGGCAGCGGTAGCTTTATTTGGAACGTGGTGCCACGGGCGGGTTGATCGCCGGTGACATCGTTATAAAGCAAGACACGGGCGGACAAGCCGCCGGTGGCACACGATCCGCGTTTGGGCGCCGAAGCTACTCGACGGGCTTCCCCTTCACCGTCAGCCGCGTGCGGTGGCCGAACCACGATCGGTTGCCGTCGCCGTACTGTTTCTCCATCGTCGCGACGACGTCGGTCATGGTGCCGGTGGCGGGCACCCAGCCGCCGGTGATGTCGGGGAAGTCGGTCTTGCAGTTGTCGCACTTCTTGCCGTCGTAGAAGCGAATGGGGCACCAGAACGACTCGACGTTGCGCAGCATCTCGGCCCCCAGCGAGTAAACGCCGGTCATCCAGTCGCAGTACAGGCACCAAATGAGGTCGTGCCCCACCAGCCCCTCGAACTTTTGCCGCGAGACGTTGATCCACTCGCTCTGCTTGTACTTCGGGAAGCCCAGCAGCGCCGGCAGCGTCCAATAGATCGCAAATTCTGCGATGCGGATAAACCAGAACGCCGGCAGCGCGATCAGCGTGACCCAGAGTGCGATGTGGTTGCGCCCCCGCCCCACCGTGCGGTTGATGAACTTCACGATGCGCGGCCCCTTGGCGGCCTCGCGGTGCATCATCTCGTGAGCAAAGCACCAGCCCGCCAGCACGATCGCCTGCCCGACGATGCTGCCGAGCATGCCCAGCCAACCGAACGCGATGCCGCAGGCCACCCACGGCAGCCAGGTGAAGGTTGCGACCACAAGATCGAGCAGCGGCGCCTTGGCGAACCGGTCGGCGACCGATCGGCCGGTCGTACCAAGGCGTGGCACGAGGGTCAGCCAAGCGGCCAGCGAACCTAAGACAAGCGCGGTGAGTGCAATCGAAAGCAGGAAGCGCGTCAGCGGATGATCCATCGGCGCATCATCCGGCGACCGCGGGGGAATGTCTATCTGCGCGGGCGATGGCGCGAGATGGACGTCGCGGCGAGCGTACGTACTCTCGGCTGCGGCCGCCTCGGCCATGGCATGGGCGTCTCGCCCATGCCTGTGGATTGGAATGGGAAGTCCTTTTAGTGGCAGTTTGCTTCGACTGAGCTATTCGTTCCCAACTCTATCTTCGGCCCCCACTACATGCATGGGCGAGATGCCCATGCCACGGCCGGAGCGATATTCCGCTTGGCATCACCGCTTGGACTTGCGAGCCCGCTTGGGTTCCGACTTGGGGCGTTTGGCGGGCGCCTTCACAACACGCTTGGCGGTCTTCTTCACCACCTTCACCCCCGCGGCGTCGCGGGCGCTGGTGAACGAGCCGAACAGGCGGACGCAGGCGCCGTAGAGGGCGCTGTTCTCGGTGCGCACGACCGAGTCGGAGACGTGCGTGCCGGCGCGCTTCATGGACCGCAGGGCGGCCGTCACCTCAGCCTTCGTCCACGTGCGACGCCGGCGGACGGCGTCGGGGTCGACCTTCGCGCCGCGCAGCGCCTTATCGTAGTCACCAAAGTGTCGGACGGCGGCGGCGTGCAGGCCGGGATCTTCCGTTTGCAACGCGCCGCTGTTAAGGGCCTGTCCATCGCGCCCGCGGGCCTTCAGCTCGAAGACGATCGTGTTCTTGTCCCACTTGCGGTAGCGGTTGACCTCGTCGGCATCCAGCCCCGCGGCGTGCAGCGCGCGGTCCCAGCTGCCGAACAGGCGCGGCTGAAGCGAAGCGAACGCCGCCTTGCCCAGTTCGTCGCGACGCTTGGTGATGCTGGACCAGTTCAGGTCGTGCCCGTCGCGCTTGCCCTTCTTGATCTGCGTGATGATCGCCTGCCGAGTCCAGCGCGGCCGGCGGATGATCTCGGCGTAGTCCAGCCCGGCCTTCTCGACCGCCCGGCGGTAGGACCCGAAGTGGTACGCCGACGCCGACACGATCGCCTGCTGGCGTTTGGCCAGGCGGTTGTACGACAGGTCGACGCCCTGCTTGTGCAACTTGCGGAGCGTTTGAATAATCGACGCTTTGTTCCAAACCATGTTGAAGGATCCCCTTGGGGTGCGTGCGCGACTGCGTTTTGTCGGTTCGCACCATAGAATGAGTCTGCGATGGACGCAACTGTCAACGGCATCCTGAATGTAGATAAACCGCAGCGCCTCAGCAGCGCCGCCGCCGTGGGCCGCGTGAAGTGGCTGCTCGGCAAGAAGTACAAGGTCGGCCACGCCGGCACGCTCGACCCGTTCGCAACTGGGGTGCTGCTGATTTTGGTCGGCCGGGGGACGAAGCAGTGCGAGGCGCTGATGGGTCAACCGAAGCGGTACGTGGCCACGATCAAGCTCGGCGCCACGACGCCAACGCTCGACCCGACGAGCGAGGAGATCGCTCAACCGGTGAACGAGCCGATCAGTCGAGCCGCGGTGGAGGCGGCGCTGCCGTCGTTCGTGGGCAACGTCCTGCAACAGCCGCCGGCGTTTAGCGCGCTGAAGCTGGGTGGTCGATCCGCGTACAAACTGGCCCGCATCGGCGAGGTGGTGGAACTGCAGCCGCGGCACGTGCGGGTGTATTCGATCGATCTGCTGGACTACGCGTGGCCCTTCGCGACGGTCGACGTCCACTGTGGCCGGGGGACCTACGTACGGGCGTTGGCGCGCGACATCGGGCAGCATCTTGGCGTGGGTGGCTACCTTTCCGCCCTGCGCCGGACGGCGGTCGGTGCGTACAGGGTCGACCAATCGGTGCCGCTGGACGCCCTCACCAGCGGTGACGATGTGCTCCGCCAGATGACCGCGCCGCCGCGTCCGGAGGGTTCAATCCTTTTACCTGACCCGTCGGACTCCCTATAATCGGCCGCGCTCTCAACAAAGGATCTCATTCGTGTCGACGGCCACCGCTACTGACTACACCGTTCCGGAAATTGGCGGCAGGAATCACTTCCTGCTGCGTCGCCTTCACTCGCTGACCGGCCTCGTCTTCGGCGGGTACCTCGTCGTCCACCTGCTGATCAACGCCACCATCGCCCAGGGTGGGCAGGTCTACCAGAACCAGGTGAACAAGATCCACGAGCTGCCCGGCCTGCCGGTGATCGAGTGGACGTTCATCTACCTGCCGATCATCTACCACACGGTCTACGGCATCTGGATCGCCATCACCGGCATGCCCAACGCCGGGCGCTATCGCTACGGCAAGAACTGGGCGTACGTCGCCCAGCGCATCAGTGGCATCGTGATCGTGTTCTTCGCGTTATTTCACGTTTTGTCGCTGAAATACGGTCTTTTTGGAGACAATTTGAAGTTTGTGCCCGGCCGGGCACTGCCGACGGTCGTGCAGCACTTTGATGCCGGTTGGTGGGTCGTCTGGCTGGTCTACCCGATCGGCATTCTGGCCAGTTGCTTCCACCTGGCCAACGGCTTCTGGACGGCCGCCATCACCTGGGGCCTGACCGTCAGCGCCCAGGCGCAACGCCGTTGGGGCGTGGCGTGCGTGGGCATCTTCGCGATCACGCTGCTGGCCGGCATGGCGGCGCTGGTGTCCGGCGCACGCATGTCGATGGATGACGCAGAGGCAACCCTGCTGATAGTGGACCACTAGGCGCGGGGCATTCGGCGCAACGCGCCGCCTGCGGATTGCGGTTTAGCCGATTCGATTCTGGACGGGCAAACCGCGAGCGGCGAACGACGCCAGACGCAGTTGGAACGCAATCGTCCCGCACGTTTTGAAAGCACAGAAGGATCGGCCGATGTCCTACGATCAACTGATTCACGATTACGAAGTGGGCGGCGAAAAGCTGCGGAACGCGATCAAGGGCGCGACGCCCGAAGACCTGCTAGCCTATCCGCTGCCGGGCACGTGGTCGATCCACGAGATCGTCATCCACATGATGGACAGCGACCTGATCGGCACCGAACGCATGAAGCGCACGATCGCACAAGACAAGCCGCAGCTCATCGGCTACGACGAGTCGGCGTTCATCAAGCACCTGTACCCGGCCGAGCAATCGGTCGACGACGCGCTGGCCATCTTCGACCTGAACCGCAAGATGTTCACCCGCATCCTGCGCCGCCTGCCCGCCGAGGCGTTCGAGCGTACGGCCAACCACAACGAGCGCGGCGTGGTGACGCTGGGCGAACAACTGAAGAGCTACGTGAACCACCTGGACCACCACATCAAGTTCATCATCGACAAGCGCGAGATGCTGGGCAATATCATGTGGTAGAAACGAGGCACCCGGTCATGCGAATCGACATACCAGTCCTCCACGGTCATCAGGCCGACCACATCGTCTTCCGCGACCGGACCTGGGACTTCTACGAGTCGGTCCTGCGCGATTACGACGAGGCGCCGACGCGCGTCAACTTCGATGGGAGCACGCTGGAGATCATGACGCTATCCATCGAGCACGAGGCGTTCAAGGAGTTCATCGGCCGCATGATCGGCGAGATCGCGATGGAGTTTCAGGTCGCGATGCGTAGCCGCGGCTCCACGACGCTCCAGTTGCGGTCCATTGAGAAGGGCTTGGAGGCGGACCAATGCTTTTGGATCCAGCATCAGGCCGCCGTACGCGACGTCCGCAGGCTGGACCTGACGATTCATCCGCCGCCCGACCTCGTCGTCGAGGTGGACATCACGCATGCCGTCGTTGATCGCGAGTCGATCTACGCGTCGCTGGGCGTGCCGGAGATGTGGCATTTCGACAACCGCACGACGCTCAGCGCGTGGAAGCTGGTCGACGGCGTATGGGACCGGGTGGAACACAGCGTCGCGCTACCGATGATCCGCGTCGCGGAGCTAAACGTGTTTCTCGAACGCATTCCGTTAGAGGATGACACTACCGTACTGACCGACTTCCGCGCCTGGCTGCGCACGCTGCCTCGCTAATTCCGACGAAGGATATAATTTCACCATGGCACTCCCCACAAAAAAACGCGTCATCGTCGTCGGCGGCGGCCTCGCCGGTCTGGCCTGCACGATCAAGCTGGCGGAACTCGGCGTGGCGGTCGATCTGTTCTCGATGGTGCCGGTGAAGCGCTCGCACAGCGTCTGCGCGCAGGGCGGCATCAACGCATGCAACGACATCGCGCGTCAGCAAGGGTACAGCGAGTGGATTCACTTCGACGAGACCGCCCTTGGCGGCGACTTCCTCGCCGACCAGCCGCCGGTCATGGAGATGACCAGCTGGGCGCCGAAGATCATCGATCTGCTCGACCGCATGGGCGTTCCGTTCAACCGCACGCCCGAGGGCCAGCGCGACCTGCGCCTGTTCGGCGGGTCGCTGTTCAAGCGCACGTTCTTCGCCGGCGCCACCACGGGCCAGCAGCTGCTGTACGCCCTGGACGAGCAGACGCGCCGCTGGGAGAGCGAAAAGAAGGTCAACAAGTTCGAGTTCTGGGAGTTCCTCTGGCCGGTGCTGGAGAACGGCCAGTGCGTCGGCATCGTGGCTCAGGACATGCGCACGATGCAGATCAAGGCCTTCCGTGCCGATGCCGTCGTGATGGCCACCGGTGGCAACGGGCTGGTCTTCGGCAAGAGCACGATGTCGGTCATCTGTACCGGCGGCGCGGTGGCGCGCTGCTACCAGGCCGGCGCCAAACTCGGCAACCCTGAGATGATCCAGGTCCACCCCACCGCCATCCCGGGTGAGGACAAATGCCGCCTGATCAGCGAATCGGCCCGCGGCGAAGGTGGGCGTGTCTGGGTGCCGCGCAAGGCGCAGGACACCCGCCCGCCGAACAGCATTCCCGAAGCCGAACGTTATTACTTCCTGGAAGAGCGATACCCCAAGTACGGCAACATCGTGCCGCGCGACATCGCGACCCGCGAGATCTTCGAGGTCTGCCAGCAGGGTCTGGGCGTGGGCGGCGGCAACATGGTCTACCTCGATCTGCGCGACAAGGTGCGCGAGATCGGCCGCGAGAAGGTGCTCGGCAAGTTGGAAGGCATCCTGGAGATCTACGAGAAGTTCGTCGGCACCGATCCGCTCGACGAGCCGATGAAGATCTTCCCGGCCGTCCACTACAGCATGGGCGGCATGTGGGCGGGCTTCAAGAAGGACGAGAAGACCGGCGGCCTGAAGGCGGGCGACCCGGCCAACATGATGACCAACATCCCCGGCCTTTACACGATGGGCGAGGCATCGTTCGCCTACCACGGGGCCAACCGCCTTGGCGCCAACAGCCTACTGAGTTGCATCTTCGACGGCCTGTTTGGTGGGGGCTGCATCAAGAATTACATTACCGATGCCGCCAAGGTCGCCGCCGCCGACGTGCCGCAAAGCACCTACGACGCCGTCGTGCAGCAGGAGAACGACCGGCAAACGAAGCTGATCAACAGCACCGGCGATGAGAACCCCTACCTGCTCTGGCAGGAGATGGGCAAGTGGATGACCGACTACTGCACGGTCGTCCGCCACAACGACAAGCTGCAGGCCACGCTCGATCGCTGCCAGGAATGGAAGGCCCGCTACGAGCGCGTGAAGCTGTCCGACACCGGCATGTGGACGAACCAGAACCTGTCGTTCGCCCGCGCCACGCGCGACATGATCTTGCAGGCCGAGGCGGTGCTGAAGGGCGCGCTGCTGCGCAACGAGAGCCGCGGCGCCCACTTCAAGCCCGCCTTCCCCGACCGCCTCGACGGCGAGTTCCTGAAGGCCACCATCGCCACGTTCGACCCGGCCACCGGATCGGCCCAAATCAGCTACGAGCCGGTCGACACCAGCCTGGTCACCCCCCGCGCCCGCACGTACGGCAAGACCGCCGACAAGAAGCCCGAGACCAAGCAGACCGCCACTGCAGTGGCGAGCGTCGTGTGAGGTTCAACGCGGCGCAACCGGTAGATGAAGGGCAGGCCTTGGTGCCTGCCCTTTTTCGTCCTCTTCTGTAGGACAGGCATTCCTGCCTGTCTCTCAGGGCGTCCGCCTCTCCCCCCGTATTCTTTCTTCCCATCTTCTGTGGCACAGGCATTCTTGCCTGTGTCTCTTCTGTCTCCTGTCTTTGCATTGGGTGGGCCGGACATTCTTGTCTGTCTCTCTGCTACTGCGTGGTATGACTGAAGAGAACGCGAAGGCGCGATGGCGCGAAGGAAGCCGCGAGGAGAATCGCCGCGCGTTGCGCTGATTCCACCTCAATCGCGCAGCGCGAGCGTAGAAATGGATAGCGTGCTCTTTGACAACTGAATAGCGGACCTGATGAGCCTCACCAGCGACTGATTCGACCACCCGATGTTGCATAATGGTGCACGGATTCGCGTGTTGCCTTACCCAGACCGCCGCGGCGATACCGGTTCGCGCTACCTTCTCCGTCTTCCTTCGCGTCCGGCTTCGCGCCTTCGCGACTTCGCGTCTCTTTTGCGTTTGAGTAAGCGCAACGCAAAGAGAGAGAGACAAGAATGTCCGCCCCACCGAAGACAGAAGAGAAGAGACACAGGCAAGAATGACTGTGCCACAGAAGAGAGAATACGGGGGGAGAGGGGACGCCCTGAGAGACAGGCATTCCTGCCTGTCCTACAGAAGACGATCGCGTCGCCCCCGCTCACACGCCCCGCTCTTCCGCCGCCTTCGATCGGGCGTCGGCGCGGCGTTGGCGGCGGTCGTCGTAGCGGGTCATCAGGGGGGTCACCGAGATGCCGTGAACGGTGATCGACACCGCGATGGTCGTGAAGACGATCGCGGTCAGCAGCGTCGCGTGGTCGGGCGACAGGCCGTGGTTGATCCCGTACATCAGGTAGTAGATCGACCCGATCCCCCGAATGCCGAACCACGCGATCAACCGCCGCTGCGACGGGCGCATCGGCATGCGGCTGGTGGTGACGTAGACCGCCAGCGGGCGCAGGACCAGCAGCACCGCGGGAATGAACCACAGCCCGTGCCACGACAGCGTCGTGCGCGTCAGCATGCCACCGAGCAGGATCACCAGCGCAACCTCGGCGGCGCGCTCGAGCTTCTCGACGAACGACAGCATCATCGTCGCCATGAACGGCGCGGCCTGTTCCGGGTCCGTCGCCGCGGGCTGCCCGGTGCGGGCGGCGGCGGGGTCGATATGCATCTTCTCGTCAGCGGAGGTCTCCTCTCCTTCGGCGCGATGGACATTGGCCTCGCCGGGCGGCTCGTTCGGGGTGCCGATCGCGTCGCGCGCCTCCACGCGCCGGATCGCCACGCCGGCGGCGAACGCGGCCAGGAAGCCGTAGGTGTGCAGTTCCAGCGCCACGCCGTACGACAACGCCAGCAGGCCGAGCGCCAGGTAGTCGTCGGTCCCCACCGATTCCTGCCGGTGCCGGCGGAGGTACAGGATCAAATGACCGACGAGCGTGCCCAGGATGCCCCCGATCGCCAGCCCACCGGCGATCATCCAGACGAGGTCGATCGTGAACCATTTCCACCCGTACGCGCCCAGTTCGTGCAGCCCGGTCAGGCCCAGCCCCAGCATGACGAACGGGAACGCCGTGCCGTCGTTCAGTCCCGCTTCACCGGTCAGGCCCAGCCGCACGCGATCGCGGTCGGCGGCGTGCTCAATCTGCACTTCGGACGCCAACACGGGGTCGGTCGGCGCCAGCACGGCCCCCAGCAGCACGGCCGGGCCGATCGGCAGGCCCAGGAAGAAGTATCCCATCGCCGCGATGCCCGCGACGGTCATCACCATCGCCAGCGACGCCAGGCCCAGCGGCAGGATCCAGTCGCGCGACCACAGCGGCGACCGGAACTTCATGCCCGCCCCGAACAGCGAGACGATCACCCCGACCTCCGCCAGCCGTTCGAGCAGGTGCGACCACTCCAGCGGTTCGATGTCGATCGCGCCCAGCCCGATCCACGGCCCGAGCAACAGGCCCACGAGCAGGAACAGGATCGTCTGCGTCAACGGCAGCCGGCGCAGCGTCGAGTCGCCCAGCGCGATCGCGGTCAGCACGAGTCCGACGATCAGGTACCAAAGCTCAAACCGCACGCGCACCTTCCTTGTTTGCCGCCCGTGCCATTGTTCACGTGGCGGTACGCATCCTAGGGCGACCGCGCGCGCGTTGGAACGCACGAACCGCGGTCACAATCGCTGTCGCGGCGGGCTCCGTGGGCAACAACGTGCGTCACGCCCAGATGCGCTAGCGGGTCTATCTGATCCCCGCTCCGCACGTAGCATGGGCGTCTCGCCCATGCCTGTGGATTGAAATGAGCATCACGATTCGTGGCGAGCGGTGCTGATCGGGCGGACGGCCACAGAGAGGATCTCCCGGCCTCACTCAGGTCATGGGCGAGACGCCCATGCTACGTGAAGAAGCCGCCCGTCCACTCCACCGCGGCTCGTCGCGAGCACCAAAGAAGAAGGGCAGGCCCGGAGGCCTGCCCCTACAGGCAATCGTGATGGACCGCAGTCTTACTCCACCTTCAGCGTCCGCCCTTCCTTGGCAGCCTTCATGGCGGTCAGGATGACCTTCACCGAGGCCAGCCCTTCGCGGCCGTCGATCGGGGGGCGGGTGTTGGTGGTGATGGACTTGGCGAACATGTTCATGATGCCGCTGCTGACCTGGCGGGTGTTGCTGCCCATCTCGCCGACCTTGTGCAGTTCCTGGTTGCCGTTCTTGTAGTTCACGACCACGCCGTAGCCCGGCGTGTTGCCGATCGACAGGACGCCCTTCTCGCAGTAGATGACGGTCCAGTTGTCCTCGAAGCCGCTGCCGTACATCGTCCAGCTGATCAAAATCGCGCCGACCGCCCCGCCGCTCGTGCGGCAGGTCAGGAAGGCGTTGTCGTCGAGCGCGATAAGCTTGCCGGTGGCGGGGTCGACCTTGTCGATCGTCGCGATCTGCCCGCCAATCTCGGTGATCTCCTGGCCGAGCATCCAGCGCATCAGGTCGATCTTGTGCACGCCCAGGTCACCGGTGACGCCCATGACGGCCAGTTCGGGCTTGAAGAACCAGCTGGCGGCGCCGTCGACGCTCCAGCCGTCAGGGCCGGGGTGCTTGAAGGCGGTTCGGAACGCCAGCACGCGGCCGAGGTCGCCGCGGTCCAGCACCTGCTTGGCCTTCACGTGGGCGCTCATCAGGCGCTGGTTCTGGCCGACCATGAGGAACTTGCCGTGCTTGTCGGCCGCCTCCACCATCTTGGTGGCGTCGGCGATCGTGGTCGCCATCGGCTTTTCCACCAGCACGTGCTTGCCCGCCGCCAGCGCGGCCAGCGTCTGCTCGGCGTGGACGGCGTTGGGCGTGCAGACGGCGACCGCGTCCACATCCGCGTCGATCACCTTGCGCCAGTCCTCAAACGCCTGCTCGGCCCCGAACTTGTCGCCGATCTCCTTGGCCCGCCCGGCCTTCGGGTCGGCCACCGCGATGATCTTCACGTCCGAATGAGCCATCGCCTCCGGCAGGTGACGCCGCTGTGCAATTGCCCCACAACCGATAACGCCGAGTTTGATCGCCATTGTCTTACGTTCCTTCCAGTTCAAGCACGGCCACCGAAACGAGCGGCCCGGGCGGGGAATTATGGGGGAACCGGGCGGGAGCGCCAAGGCGGTTGCGAACGGGGAAGTGGGAATGCGGAAGCCGGAAGTGAAGACGGCAAGCCAGCATTCCTGCCCCTCTCCCGCATGCTCCGGGGGAGGTTGGGAGGGGGCAATTCGAGCGGCAGATGGCCCACCAATGGGCACGAAGGAACACGAATAAGCGAGAATGAACGCGAATCGACGCCCTAGCGCAACCTGTCCTCCCGATGGGAGCCTTGGCGACCGGAGGGATCTCGAAAGACGGACACGTTTCAGCCAATGGGAGATCCCTCAGGTCGCCTTAGGCTCCCTTCGGGATGACATCGGGCGCGGGACGCCACGCCACGGGGTGCCACCGGCGGCTTGCCCGCCCGTGTCTTCCGGCCTTCTATGCATCTAGAGCAACGGACCCTTTCGTGTAGCGGCTTGCTCTCTGGGTGCCACGGTCTGGTACTCCAGGCCGTGTCTTTCTTGGGTAGAGAAGACACGGCCTGGAGTACGAGACCGTGGCACCCGAACGCTACAGCAAGATGCGCTCTGCTCTAAATCACACGGGCAGGCAAGCTGCCCGTGGCACCCCGAAAGCCACGTCCGCTCCCGCACGTCCGGATAACCAAATCCGCATTCTTCCGCGTTAAGCGAGGGGTCGGCCGATCGCTATGGCGGATAACTCAAACCAAAGTGACGATCTGGTGCATCGGATCGTGACTTCGATGCACCGGATTGACGATCTGGTGCATCAACGTGACGAATCGATGCATCACTCCGGCACGTCGATGCATTACGTGATTGACCAAACCGGCCAGGACCGCAAGCTGTCATCCTGATGGGAGCCTTGGCGACCTGAGAGGGTGTTTAGGAGCAAGTTCGCGTCGGCTCCGACCGTAGCATGGGCGTCCCGCCCATGGAGCCGCGGTACCCCGCGGTGTCGGACGGTACGCCGTCCGAGCTAAAGAGCGCAAGCGATCTGCTCGTCGGACTTTTCAGCGGCTCCTTCGCTGGCGCGATTGCTGACTCGGATGGGGTACCATCCGATGCGTCGGCGTACCGACGCCATGGGCGAGCCGCCCATGCTACGTGAAGAGCGAGCCCGGCGGTGTTCTTCAACACCCTCTCTGGATGACGAGCATCCAAACTGGTGTGCTAACGACTACGGTCCCCATTCGTGCTGATTCGTGCCCATTCGTGGGCCCACTACGGTTCAAAAGGCACCCCCACCTAGCCTCCCCCGGAGCATGCGGGAGAGGGACCGGAGCAGACCATCCGCCTTCCACCTTCCCCTCACGCGAACCTTACCTCGATCGCCCCCGTCGGCTTCTCGACACCCTTGCGTTGCAGGGCCATCTCGTGGGCGTCGTGGTAGTGGCTGACCAGGGCGGACCAGTCGAACAGTTCGCCGAGGCGTTCGGTGGCGTTGCGCAGTTCGATGCGCTGGCGGCGGTTCAGTTGGCAGAAGTTGAACAGATGGTCGGCCAGGTTGGCGGTCGTCTCCTCGAAGCTCTTGGTCCGGCGGTTCAGCACGCAGATGCCCTTGTCGCCCACGCGGCTGTTGCCCTTTTCCAGGTGCCGCTGCGTGTAGGCCCCGAAGCCGCTGAGGTCGGACGTGACAGCGGGCAGGCCGAGCGCGATGCACTCCATGGGCGTGTAGCCCCAGGGTTCGTAGTAGCTCGGGAAGACGCCCATGTGACAGCCGCGCACGAAGTTCTCGTAGTCCAAATTCAACAGCGGGCTGGTGGCGGTGACGAACTGCGGGTGGAAGACTATCTTCACCGGGTCGTCCGGCGCGTTGAACAGCCCGCGGTGGCGAATGTGCTTTAAGGTCGGGTCGTTCACGTCATCGACGAGGTCGTGCGTGACCACGGGCGGCAACCGCCCGCTGCGCCACGCGGCGATCGACTGCTTCAGGCGCACGATCGAGTCGTCGTTGAGCAAGTCCTCGTACTTGGGGATGCGCCCGGTGGCGGCGTTCATGAACAGCCGGTGGCCCATGCGGCGTTCGAGCTCGGCGCACCAGTTCTTCAGATCGTCGAACATCGACTGGTTCTGCAGCACGCCGACGTTGATGTTGCGCACCTGCGCCTTGGTGACGATGAACGCCACCACGGTCGGCCGGTCGGGCATCTCGCGCAAGCGCTGGTTCAGGCGGTAGAGCGATTCCAGGAAGAGATCGAAGCCCTTGTTGCGATACTCGTAGCGCCCGCTGGTGAAGAGGTAGATCGTGCGATCGAGGTCGAACGGGGCCGAGGGGAAGAAGTGGCCCATGACGAACTCGTGGATCTTCTCCTTGTTCTGCCGGTGCAAGTGCTGGAACTCGTGCGGGGCGGCGAAGCGCTGGATGTTGAGGCCGTTGGGCAGGATGGCGTCGGCCTTGCGGCCCAGCAGCTTCTCGGCTTCCACGTCCGTCACCTCGCTGACGGTCGTGAAGACCGTGCTGGCGTGGGCGGCGGCCTTCTCGATCTGGTAGCGCGGGTAGATGCCGTACCGCTGCGCCTCGGCCTCGGGGTTGATGTAGGGCAGGTTGTTGTAGAATTCGGGGTTGTCGCTGGCCAAATAGCGGCCCAGCAGCGTCGCGTGCGTCGTGAAGACCGTGGCGACCGGCAACTGCAGGTGCGCGATGCGCGGCACCGCGACGCCGCCCATCCATTCGTGGAAGTGGGCCAAGATCGGGCGGTTCAACCCCGCGGCGCTGAGGTGGCGAAAGAACTCGGTCGTCGCGAAGCCGAACGCGATCACCTCGTTCACCTCGCCGTCGGCCGCCAGCGTGCCGATGCCGTGGTCGTTCCACATCACGAACTTGTCGATGTCGAGCGACGCGTACCGCGCGCGGTAATCGATCAGCAACACGCGCGGCCGGCCGGCGATCAACCAGCGCCCGTAATGGCATGGGATGCCGCTGTCGCGCAGCGCCTGGATGGCCGGTTGCAGGTGCGCGTCGATCGGTGTCTCTTCAAACTCGAATGCAGCGGTCTGGGGGTTGTAGGGACCGATGAGGCAGTACCGGTCGCCCCACCGCTTCTGCATCGCCACCGCCTTGCTGCGAAGCACCGTGTAGATGCCGCCCAGCTGCCAGCAAACCTCCCACGCCACCTCGAACAATAGCGGCGGCAGTTGCACCGGCGCCGGCGGTTCGACGGCGGCGGGTTCGGTGGGCTCGTCGAACGCGGTGGCGGCCTCCTCGGATTCGGGCAGGTTAATGGCCGTATCGCCCGGCGCGGGGGGCGCCGGCGGCGCTGCTTCGGGAATGACCGCGAACGAGACCTCGATCCCCTCATCCTGCGGGACGACCATCTCCTCGACCCCGGGCGACAGTTGGCCCGCCGACGCGCCACCCGCCAGCGCAGCGTCCGCGGTGGATTCGATCGGTGGAACGACGTCGACGACCGCGGGATTGGGCGTGGGAATGGACGAGGGCTCGGTGACAGCACGATGTTCGTTGACCGACTCAGGCGAAGGCGTCTGCGCCGCTGCGACGGGCGCGGGTTGCGCTGGCGGCTGAACCTCGGGCGCGGCGGTTTCGGGGCGCTGCGCCGGTGGGGTCTGATGGAGGGCCGACGCGCCGTTGTTCGTTGCTGCGCGGGTGGAACCAGGGTGGGGGGGTTTCACGCCGCGACCACCGCTCGACTTCACCGCCGCGTTACCGTTCTTTCGCCTCGCCATAGGTTTATCGATTATGACGCGTGTGCCGCGCCAGGACAGCCTGCAAATCGGACGTCGTTCACGTGATTACGGGTCGCACAGACTAGCAAGATATTTTAGCCATCGCTATAACCGTCCGTCCTTACATCAACGCATCAACGGAGAACCCAACGTGGCCCGCCAGCAATCGCCGCTCCCCTATCGTCAGATCCACCTCGACTTCCACACGAGCCCGAAGATCCTCGACGTCGGCGCCGACTTCGACGCGCGGCAGTTCGCGCGCACGATGAAGGCGGCCCACGTCAACAGCGTGACCGTCTTCGCCAAGTGCCACCACGGGCACCTCTACTACAACACGAAGCGCCCCGAGCGCCACCCGGGCCTGAAGAAGGGCCTGGACCTGCTGGGCGAGCAGGTGGACGCGCTGCACCGCGAGGGCATTCGCGCCCCGATCTACATCAGCGTGCAGTGCGACGAGTACGCGGCCAACACCCATCCGGAGTGGGTCGCGCGCAACCCCGACAGCTCACAGGTGAAGTGGGCGCACGGCGTCGATAACAAGGTCTTCGGTGCCGGGTGGCAAATCTTAGACATGAACACCCCGTACCAGGAATTCCTCGCCGAGCAGACCGCCGAGGTGCTGCGGCTGTTCAAGCCGGTCGACGGCATCTTCTTCGACATGTGCTGGAACCAGCCCACCACCACGCAGTTCGCGATCGACGCGATGCGTCGCAAGAACCTGAACCCGGAGGTCGAGGCCGACCGCGCCCGGCACGCCCACGAGGTGTCGATGGCGTACATGAAGCGGTTCTACGATCAGGTGAAGGCGTCGGCGAAGAATGCCGGCGTCTACTTCAACGGCCGGCCGCTGCACAACCTGGCCGAGGAGATCGCCTACCAGGGGCAGGTCGAGATCGAGGCGCTGCCGACCGGTGGATGGGGCTACATGTACTTCCCGAAGAACGTGCGCTTCGCCCGCAACTTCGGCAAGGAATACCTCGGCATGACCGCCCGCTTCCACAAGAGCTGGGCCGACTTCGGCGGCCTCAAGCCGTACGCGGCGCTGGAGTACGAGACGAGCCAGATGATGGCCCACGGCGCCAAGTGCAGCGTCGGCGACCAGCTGCACCCGCGCGGCACGACCGACCGCGCGGCGTACGAGCTGATCGGCGCGGTCTACGCGCGCGTCGAGGAACGCGAACCCTGGCTCGACGGCGCCGAGGCCGTCACCCAGATTGGCCTGTTCCAGACGCCGGCGGGCAAGGAACACATGAACGTCATCCAGGGCGTCGACGAGGGCGCGACGCGCCTGCTGACGCAGCTGAAGCACCAGTTCAACGTCGTCGACGAGCACAGCGACTGGCAACGCTACGACCTGCTGGTCCTGCCCGACATCATCAACGTCACCCCGTCGCTCGCCAAGAAGCTCGTCGCCTACGTGAAGGGTGGCGGCAAGGTGCTCGCCAGCGGCACGAGCGGCCTGAACGCAGAGGGCACCGAGGTGCTGCTGCCGTTCCTGGGAATCAAGGCCAACGGCCCCTCCCCCTACAAGGCGACCTACATCCGATTCGGGCGCGAGCTGTCCGACGGCGTGCCGCCGACCGACCACGTCATGTACGACCGCGGCCTGCGCGTGCGCGCCGCCAGCGGTGGCAAGGCCGTTGCGACCGTCGTCCAGCCCTACTTTGAGCGGGCGTGGGACCACTTCTGCTCGCACAATCAAACCCCCGGCGACCGCGTCAGTGGCGACGCCGCCGCCGTCGTAACCGACAGCAGCGCGTACGTCAGCTACAACATCTTCGGCGCCTTCAACAAGCACGGAAACTACCCCTACCGCCTGCTCGTGAAGAACCTGATCGATCGCCTGCTTCCCGACCCCCTGCTGCGGATCGTCGCTCCCACCAGCACCGAGGCGACCGTCATGCGACAACGCAACCGCACGATCGTCCACCTGCTGCAGTACACCCCCGAACGCCGCACGAAGGATCTGGACATCGTCGAGGACATCGTGCCGCTGTACGACGTGCCGATCTCGCTGCGGCTGGACAAGGCCCCCAAGCGCGTCTACATCGCCCCGGACAACGACTCGATCGACTTCCGCTACGAGGACGGCCGGGCGACGCTGCAGGTGCCGGAGGTACGCGGCCACGCGATGGTGGTGTTTGGGTAGTTGGGCCTGCGGACGCGTCGCCTCGCCTCGCGGCATCTGGGTGCCACGGTCTGGAGTACCAGACCGTGGCATGGGCGTCTCGCCCATGCGTGCATTTATGGCAAGCAGCTTCATTTGCTGGTACCGGCTCGGCCGAAGCCAGTGGCACAAATCGCGCCTCCTGCCCTGCTGATATGCATGGGCGAGACGCCCATGCCACGGCCGGAGCGGACACTGTCGTGCTGTTTAGCACCCTCTCAGGATGACGGTCCTGCCGCAAGTACATGCGTCACTTGGGATTTGGGACTTGGTCATTTGTTTGGCATTGGGGCTTGGTCATTCCGCTCCCCTCCTTCCCCGCCACCTTGCCCCCGGGCGTGAAACGCTTACACTGTGCCGCTCTTTTCGCGAGAAGGATTGCCGTTATGCGTCACGTGATTTCCGCCCTTGTGTTGAACGAGCCCGGCGTGCTGGCCAACGTTGCGGGGATGTTTGCCGCCCGTGGGTTTAACATCGACTCGCTGGTGGTCGGCCGGACCGAGAACCCCGAGTTCAGCCGGATGACGATCGTCGTCACCGCCGACGACAACACGCTGGCGCAGGTCCGCAAGCAGCTGGCCAAGCTGGTGCCGGTGGTGAACGTGCACGACTTCTCGGGCAGCGCCTACATCGAGCGCGACTGCGCGCTGGTGACCGTCACGGTCGGCCCCGAACGCCGCAGCGAAGTGGTGGACATCGCCAACCTGTTCCGCGGTAAGGTGGTCGACGTGTCGCCGGAAAGCGTGATGATCGAACTGGCCGGCACCGAGAGCAAGATTGAAGCATTCATCGAGCTCACCAAGCCCTACGGCATCAAGGAACTGGCCCGCACCGGCGTGATCGCGATGAGCCGTGGCATGCAGCTGTCGAAGGAAGCGGGCGCATCCGGCCCGCAACGCCGCTTGCGGTCGATCAACGCGCCGGCGCAAGTCGCGCTGCCACCGAGCTAGCGACGCGATCGGTCTGCTCCGCCCGTAGCATGGACGCCAGAGCCCATGATTGCGGAAAGAACGAGCGTCGTTATTAGTGGCGTGCTGCGCTGATCGAGCGGTTTGAATCCAACAAAGCTTTCTGGCGTTACCACGGTCATGGGCTCTGGCGCCCATGCTACGTGAAGGCATATGCATGGCTGGTGGCGCGCCAGCGCGTGGCCAGGCACTTCCATCGATTTTCTCAGGATGAATGTCGCGCCAAGGACGCCAAGGGGCCAAGAGCGCCAAGCCGGAAGAGGTGAGTTGAACTAGCGCGCGGTGCCGACAAGCTTACGTTCTCAATTTGCTCTTCTTGGCGCTCTTGGAACCTTGGCGTCCTTGGCGCTGTTCCTCATAACGCAAAAGCGAGAGATGCGCTACTCGTCCTTCTTCCCACCCGGCCGCGCGACGGGATAGAAGTCTCCCTTGTACTCGCGATTCTCCTCGGCGGATTGGGCCACCTCGCGCGGGGCGTCGAGCTTGCCGCCGGTGAGCGTGGGGACGGGGGCGTCCTCGTCGACCGAACCCGTATCGCCGGCCGGTTTGGCGCCGAAGCCGTCCAGCTTGGCCATCAGGGCCTCTTCCATTTCCTGCTGCTGGCGGGCCTTTTCCGCTTCCGATAGCTCGGCGGCCGTCGCGGCCTGAGGCTCCTCACCGCTGGTGAAGCGGTCGAGGTCGTATTCCTTTTCCTTGCGGCGCGGGCCCCAGATGCCGCCACCGGTCAGCAGGCCGACGATGCTCGGCCAGATGCCGCCGATCAGCACCAAGCCGCCCACCGCGTACAGCAACATGGTGTTGGCGGGCGTGGCGTGCCACTGATACTTGTACGATATCTGCGCGTCGGGAAACTGCTCCTGCAGCGCGCTGAGGTAATCGCGAATGGTCAGCTCGCCACTGGCGTTGGTCACCTGCACGGCCTCGGGCTTGTACGGCTCCTTCACGTCGAACCGAACGGGGTCAGCGATGCCTTCCAACGGGCTTTGCGGATCGTTTGGGTCGATTCGCCGACCGGTCTGGCGGATTTGGCGGAAGGTCATCCATACGCGACCCTCGGGGTCGGTCGGGTAGACGACGACATCGTTGATCTTGCCGCGCGCGTCCGGCCGGCGGATCAGCCCCTGCTCGAACTCCCGCTGGGTGTTCAGTCGGCGGACGATGCCCGTGTCCAGGTCCGGCCCATAGAACGCCTGCACCGACCCGAAGGCCAATCCCACCACCAAGCCGATGCCAGCCCAGTGCCAACGTCTAAGATCTTCTACACCCATCGTTTGATCCCCGCGGTCCAGAATCGCGCCGTGCGCCTCACCACTTCATCTCTATACCGGCACCCCGTCCGAAAGTTGAGCGATTTCGACGGAAGTTGATGCTTGCCCCATTATTTCATGCAACAGTTTATCACCGTTCCGGGCAACCACAGCCAAGTGGCGATACAGCCTAACCCGTTACCGCATCATCGCTTCCGCATCGCGTAATACCGTCTCAGCACCCGGATGTCCCGCTGCCCGAGCGGCCCGGGCCGCGGTGATCGCAGCGCGGGGATCGGGGGGCACGGTCGCCAGGTGCGCAACCGCCTTGTGGTAATACGCGTCGGCGAGCGAATCATTGCGGTCAATCGCGGCGTCGAACCATTGGATGGCGTCCGTCGGTCGTCCCTTGGCCAGATAGACGCGACCGAGCATGGTCATGCAGTGCTCGCTGGCGTCCAGCGCTTGCGGGAACTGCCCCGCCGCCGCGATGGCGGCATCGTACTCCTTCATGCTGGCGTGGAGCGACATCAACTCGTTCAGCGCCACCGAGTTGGCCGGTGACTTGTGCAGCCCGTTGAACAGCGTGATGGCCGCCTGCGACTGCCGCGAATCGACCGCGGCCAGATCGGTCCGCATCTCGCTCAGCGCAACCGGAAACTGCGCCCGGCAGTTGCCGCACTCACTGATCGGCCGCTTGGCCCCGACCGGGAACAGCGGGATGAAGAACAACGTGAACCAGGTGCGGTAGCTTTTGGGATGAAAGTCCGCCTCCTGCCCGCAACGCGGACAGTGCGTGCGCAGCGGTTCCCCCGGCTCGGCGGAGATGACCGGCTTGGTGCCGAAGAACAGGATGAAGCCGCGAGGGCGGTTGCGAGGCATGGAGAGAGTGTATGCCAAAGGGGCGCCGGGCGAAGGTCCGCGAAGGGCAAATGTAGGCGAACGTCAGACGGCTCTCCGGTCCCTCTCCCTCATGCTTCGGGAGAGGCTAGGTGAGGGTACCTTTTCGGATTCAATAGCCGCACAGAGAAGAATCGCCCACGAATGAGCACGAAGGAACACGAATAAGAGAGAAAACGGTTTTCCTATCCGTGTTTCTTCGTGCCCATTCGTCGGCCATCTGCCGTTCGAAATCACCCTCACCTAGCCTCTCCCATGAGTACATGGGAGAGGGACCAGACCCTACCTACCGTATGCGGCCGTTCACTTGCTCCAAATGTCCCCCTCCCCACTTGCGAACCATCGCGTCGTCGTAACCTTCTGTTGCGTGTAGAACGCCACCCCCTCGCGGCCCTGGACGTGCAAATCGCCGAAGAACGATTCGTTCCAGCCGCTGAACGGGAAGAACGCCATCGGCGCCGGCACGCCGACGTTGATGCCGATCATGCCGGCGTTGGCGTTGTGCTTGAACTCGCGGGCCGTCGCGCCACTGCGGGTGAAGATGCAGGCGCCGTTGCCGTAGGGGTTCTTCGATTGGATCGCCAGTCCTTCGCTGAGGGAATTAACGCGGATGACGTTCAGCACGGGGCCGAAGATTTCCTCGGAATGGATGGTCATGTCCGGCTGCACACCGTCCAGCACGGTGGCGCCGACGTAGAAGCCGTTGGGCGCGCCCGCAACCGTCACGTTGCGCCCGTCGGCCACCGCGGTTGCGCCACCCTTTACGCCGGCGCCGATCAGGTCGCGCACGCGGTCACGGTGCGGGGCGCTGATGACGGGGCCCATCTGCGCGTTCGGGTCGCGATCCGTTGCGCCCACGACGAGCTGCTGCGCAACGCGCGCGATCGCCGGCACGACTTTGTCGCCCGCCGGCCCAATGACCACCGCGGTGCTGCCGCTCATGCAGCGTTCACCGGCGCAGCCGAACGCGGCCTCGGTTAAACCCTTCACGGCGTTGTCGATGTCGGCGTCGGGCATGATGAAGATGTGGTTCTTGGCGCCCCCCGCTGCCTGCACGCGCTTGCCGTGGCGCGCGCCGGTCTCGTAGATGTATTTCGCGATCGGCGTGCTGCCGACGAAGCTGACGGCCTTGATCGTGGGGTGTTTCAGGATCGCGTCGACGATCTCCTTCCCACCATGCACGATGTTCAGCACGCCCTTGGGCAGGCCGGCCTGAACCAGGAGTTCACCAATGCGCGTCGCGGTGAGCGGGACCTTTTCGCTCGGCTTGAGGATGAACGTGTTGCCGCACGCGATGGCGATCGGGAACATCCACATCGGCACCATCGCGGGGAAGTTGAACGGCGTGATGCCCGCGACCACGCCCAGCGGGTGCCGCACCGCTTCACAATCGATGCCACGCGCGATGTTGGCGGCCGTCTCACCCATCAGCAGGCTCGGGATGCCACAGGCGAACTCGACGACTTCGATCCCGCGGCGGAGGTCGCCGCGCGATTCGGTGATCGTCTTGCCATGCTCGCGGGTGATGAGCTTGGCGATGTCGTCGAACTGATCCTCCAGCAGCATCTTCAGCCGGAACAGCACGCGGCAACGCTCGATCGCGGGCGTTTCCTTCCACGCCGGAAAAGCCTCGGCGGCGGCGGTGACGGCTTGGTCTAAAGCTTCGGCACCGGCCAGCGGTGTTTCGGCGATCACCTCGCCAACGCTGGGGTTGTAGACGGGCGACGTGGCGCTGCCGATGGAGACCCAATCGCCGCCGATGAAGTGTTTGATTGTGTTGGGCATGATTCACCGTGGCATGGGCGTCTCGCCCATGCGTGTCAGAAGGAGAAGAGAATTCTATTTGTGCCGTGCCGCTTCGGCCGAGCAGTCTGCAAGCAAAACAGATGAACTGGCACCATTGCGAGCATGGGCGAGACGCCCATGCCACGGTAGGACGCGTCAGACGACGATTTCCCCGAACGCCACGTCCAGCACGTCGAGCATGAACTCCGCATCGGCGGCGGTGATGCACATCGGCGGCTTGATGCGCAGGACGTTGCCGTGGAAGCCGCCCTTGCCGATCAGCAGGCCCAGGTCGCGGCAGCGTTCGAAGACGGCGATGCAGGCCTCCTTGGCGGGCTCCTTCGTCGTGCGGTCTTTCACCAGTTCGATGCCGAGCATCAGGCCACGGCCGCGCACGTCGCCGATGATCGGGTGACGTTCCGCGAGCTTGTGGAAGCCGTCCATCAGCTGCTTGCCGATCGTCAGCGCGTTCTGCTGGATGTTTTCCTGTTCGATGACCTCAAGCACGGCTTGGCCCTGCCGCATGACGACCGGGTTGCCGCCGAAGGTGTTGAAGTGGATGCGGCTGTTGAGGGCCGCAGCGATCTCGTGCGTCGTCACGACCGCGGCGAGCGCGGCGCCGTTGCCGATGCCCTTGGCCATGGTGACGATATCGGGGATCACGCCCTGCGTCTCGAAGCCCCAGAAGTGCGTGCCCGTCCGGCCGAACCCGGCCTGCACCTCGTCGGCAATGCACAGCCCGCCGGCGGCCCGCACGTGTTCGTAGGCCGCTTTGAGGTAGCCGTCAGGATAAACGATCGTACCACCGACGCCTTGGATGCTTTCAGCAAAGAAGCCGGCGACCTTGCCGCTCGTGGCGAACTGGATGACCTGCTTCACGTCGTCTGCGTACTTCTGCGCCGCTGCCGGATCATCCTTGTCGAAATAGCCGCGGTAGGTATCGGGGGCGATCGCGTGATGCACGCCCTGCCCGGCCGGCACGTTGTACTTCCAGGTGCTGTGGCTGGTCAGGCCCATCGTGCTTTGCCCGCCACCGTGGTAGCCGTTGCGCAGCGCGATGAGGTCGTAGTTACCTGTGTAGGCACGGGCCATCAGGGTCGCCAAGTCGTTCGCTTCCGACCCGCTGTTGACGAAGTAGCAGACCTTCAAATCGCCCGGCATCTTGCTCGCCAGCTTGGCGGCGTACTCGGCCGGAGCGGGGTTCAGGTAGATGGTCGTCGTGTGCTGCAGCAGCTCGTTCTGCGCTTGCACGGCCGCGTTCACGTGCGGATGGCAGTGGCCGACGCTCACCGTCACGATGCCGCCAAACCCGTCCAGGTACCGCCGGCCGGTCTCGTCGAACAGGTACTGCATGTGTCCCTGCACGATCATGATCGGCTTTTTGTAGAACGTGAGCAGCGACGGCGGCAGATGCGCCTTACGCAGGCGCATCACCTCGTCGAAGCTAAGGCCGGTGTAGGGTGCGGGCGTGAAGGTGCTCGGAGGCAACGTCGGGGTGGCGGTTGCAGTGCTCATAATTCGTGCTGCGGTAACGCGGGGGTTTGGGCCGCGCAATTGCTACCACAACATCATCGGCGTTGCACGATGAACGAGCCGAATAAACGAAAGTCAGACGGAACGCCGACCGTTTGAGTCAGAACGTCGACCGTTCAAGACGGAACGTCGACCGTTCGAGGCAAAACGTCGACCGTTTGAGGCGGAACGTCGACCGTTCGAGGCAAAACGTCGACCGTTTGAGACGGAACGTCGACCGTTTGAGACGGAACGTCGACCGTTCGAGGCGAAACGTCGACCGTTCGAGACGCCGCGTCAACTATTCGCCTGGGAATGACGACATTACAGGACGGGAGGTCCACGGTTCAACGCGAGCCGTGCGCGATTCGGAGCGGAGCGTAGCCGGGCGTAGAGGATCCGGCTCCTCTCCCGGTACTCCGGGGGAGGCTGGGAGGGGGTGAATGGATGGTGGAGGTCAAAGGGTGGAAGGCGGAAACGAGGCAGGGGGTTTCCCGAAGCCCCCGATGCTCCTCCCCGGCATGGTCGCTTACGTGGCCATGCCGGGGGGACGCTGAGGTAGCGCACCTTCTGGCTCAACCTTAGTGGTTGTGGTCCTTCAGCATGTCCTTGTGCATCTTCAGGGCCGATAGGTTCTTGGAGGCGAATGCCTTCAAATCGGCGTCGTCGACGGCCTTGGCGGCGCCTTCGAAGAGGTTGATCGCCTCATCATGGGCCATCACCTGACGGCGATGGTAGGCCTTTTGGAACTCGTCGCTGTTGGCCTCGGAAAGCGTGTCGAGCATCTTCTGGTGCCGCTCGACCATCTGCGTGGGCACCGAGCCGCCCTTGCGCGTCACGATCGTGGCCAGCTCGTTGTTGACCTTCGTGTGGTCGTTGACCATCTGCTGGGCGAACTTCTTGGTGGCCGCGTCGTTGGCCCGGCTGAGCGCCATCTGCGAGCTTTGCACCTCAAACATGCCACCACTGGCGGCGTTGACGACGAACTGCTGGTCGGCCTTCGACAGGGAACCCGGGTTGGTCATCTTGCCGTCATTGGCGGACATGGCCTGTCCGCGGGCACCGGTTCGGCTGGACATGTCCGAGTCGCGGTCGTTGTCCTGACAACCGACCGCAAGCATGGCTCCGATAAGTAAGACTGGCGTGGTTCGCATGGCGTGTTTCTCCGCTAAAGACGAGAAGTTCTTTGGGACGGCGCCTTCGCCGCCCCGCAACGACGTGCCTGTTCGCGAACCTCGTGCCGCAAAAACAAGTTGTGGCTGGTTTTGAAGCGTACGCCGTTCGGGCCTTGCCTGCGTCGCTACAGCTCGTTCCTTAACCCGGATTTCTGCCCGTCGTCAGCCATGCTATGGCTGGAGACCTTTTCATCGAGGTCCAGCTTCTCCAGCAGCGGGTTCTCTTCGGTCAAATCGTCCACCGGGTCGTAGCCCACCAGTTCGCGGGCGTCGGAGATGTCCAATCGCTTAAAGCGGTTATTGCTGAGCCCGTGCAGGACGGCGAACTTCAGCGTCTCGTTGTCGATGCAGCGTTCGATGAGCTGATTCAAATCGCGCCGGCTCACCCAGGCGTCGATCATCGAGATGCTCTCCTGCTTCCGCGCGTTCTCGCGCGGCTGGAACGCGCCGATGCGCAGGCAGATGCACGACAGCCCCTCCTTCTCGGCCATGTACCGGCCAAGGGCCTCACCGAAGCACTTGCTGACACCGTAGAGGTCGCCAGGGTTGACGGGTTCGCTCGTCTTCACCTGCACGTCGGCCGGGTAGCCACTGACGGCGTGGATGCTGCTGGCGTAGATCAACCGCCGCACGCCCGCGGCCTTGGCGGCGACCATCGTGTTGTAGGTGCCGGCGATGTTCACGTTCAGCACGCTGTCCCACGTGGCGCTGGGACTGGGGTTGGCCGCCAGGTGCAGCACGGTGTCGATGCCCTGACAGAGTTGCTTCATCTGTTCCAGGTCGGTCACGTCGCCCTGGACCACCTTGCCGTACTTTTCGATCTTCTTGGTGTCGTCATCCAGCTCGTGCTCCATCAGGACCATCTCGTACCGCTGATGCGAGTGCTCCGCGAAGTAGGACCCAATGTTGCCCGCGGCCCCGGTGACGAGGACCCGCCGCTTGGTCGTAGCCGAGTTGTTGTTGCCGAGCCCCTTGTCGCCGGTCGTGAACGAATGTGCCATCTGTGTTGCCTCCGTTGGAGGTCGCGATGGCAAGCGATATGCCGTGGGAGGAAATCAGGGGTTAGGAGTTAGGGCATAAGGCGGATTCGATGCTTCGCTTCACCTGGCCGTCATCCTGAGAGGGTGTTAAGGAACAGTGCCGCGTCCGCTCCGACCGTGGCATGGGCGTCCCGCCCATGCTCGTGGTGAGGCCGGAAGACAGGATTGATTGCAGCGGCTCGGTCGGCGCAGCAGCCAACAAATGAAGCTTCTTATTCCAATTCACACGCATGGGCGAGACGCCCATGCCACGTAAGAGGCGGACGCGAGCGTGTTCTTTAACACCCTCTGAGGTACCCCGAAGGATCTCCCCCGTATTCTCAGGTGGGGCCGAACAGATCCTTCATGGTACCTCAGGATGACGACTGAGCGATGGCGTGTGTCTATTTCCCCGCCGCCGCCCGCACGGTGTAGTCGAACAGAATGCGCCACTCCAGATTCTGCAGATCGCGCGCCAGCTGTACCGGTGGGTGATCGTCGGCCGCGTCGTACACGGATTCGACGAAGTCGACCATCGCGTACGTATCCCAGCCATTGCGGGTAATCGTGCGGGCGTCGTCCGACGCGTTGGACGCCTTCACGATCGCCTGTCCTTCCGTCGCCAGCGTCGCCATGACGGGGTGGTTGCGACACTTGCCGTACCAGTAGCGGGCGTTGTTGAAGTCCCCCTCCCGGCGGTGCAGCACCGCGTGCCAGAAGCTGCCGTTGGCCGTCTCCACGCCCTGCGACAGCGTGTGCGACGGCTCGAGCCAGTCGTGCAATAACCACAGGCCGGCGAGAACTAACGCCGCCTCCCCCTCATCGCGCGCTGGCGCCACCAGGACGGTTGCGGGCGTCACCCCATCCAGCAATGCCTTGGCCGCCGGATCACCGTCACCGCTGACGACCAACCGGCGATAGGTGGAATCCGTCCTTAATGCCAGAGCCTGCTGTGCAGATGCCGTCAATATGCCGTTAAAGTCTACCAATCCGACCATTTGTCGCACCTGTTCTTGCAGAAATGCAGTTTACCGAACGCTGCCGCACGTTTTGTGTGTACGGCATGGGATTTACATTAGTGACTGACAACAAAGGAACGGAGCTTATCATGATTCGAACTATCGCCCCACTCTCAATCGCGTTACTGATCGGTGCTGTCGGTTGTGGCTCGGGAGGCAGCGGCAAGGTCTACCAGCCCAAGACGAAGGACACCGCTCTGGCGGCATACGCCGGCAACGTGCAGTACCCGACGGACATGCAGGCCACCGAAGACGCCAGCGTTACGGCGACCGTGAACAAGCAGAATGGTCGGATCACGATCCGGAACTTCTCGAACAAGGCGATCATCGAGCCGCGCGTCTGGGTGAACCAGGTCTACGTACTGCGCACGCGCACCTTGAGCCCGCAGGACACGATCGTGCTGGACAAGGGCGACCTCTACGACTCGGCCGGCCGCTCGCTGCGCGACCAGTCGCCGAACGCGATCAACACGATCCACCTGCAGACGGATCGGACCCTGGTTAAGGCAAAGGGCCCGCTGTTCGAGTAATCGAGCGATAGGCGCCCGAACGGTCATCCTCCCCTCCCCGCGCCCGCCAGTCACCCACCTGGCGGGCGCAATTGCGCGCCCACCGCGACCGTTTGTGAGGTAGACTTCAAGCGTCACCCGCGGCGTTCGCGGGGGCAATCACTGACGTAGGTCGCCGCAGGTTTCGGGGTGGGCGCGATTTTCAGTCTGCCATCATTCCATCTTTCGTCCCGCCAGTCCCCGCCACCGTTCGCGCGACCGCTCGATAGAAGGAGCGTCGTATGACGCAGAATGTTTCCAGACGTTCGAGAGGCTTTGGCCTGCTCGATTTGGTTGTGGTGGTTGGGGTGCTGCTGCTCGTGGTGGCGTTTTTTTTACCGATGCGAACCAAGCAGCGTGGCGACTCAAGCCGGGTGAAGTGCTCCAGCAACCTGCGCCAGATCGGCCAAGGGTTGCTTCTGTACTCAAATGAGAACCGCCAAGCGTATCCGCGCGTGCGCTTCGATGCATCGGCACCTGTGAGCTACTACACCGGCGTAAACGACAACAACCCGTTCGACGGCCAGAACGACCCGTCTCCGAACGACGTGACGGCCGCGTTGTATTTGTTGCCTCGAACGCTGGACATGGGCACAGAGGTCTTCACTTGCCCGTCGTCGCAGGAAATGAAATTCTCCCCCAAGGACACGATTGCGAATTACAGCAACTTCCCAAGTCAAAAGCATCTGAGTTTCGCGCTGGCCAACCCTTATCCGACCACGGTGGCGGACGCAAAAGGATACAAGTGGGACGCCACTCTCGGGCCAGAGTTCGCTGTTGTCGCCGACATGGGCCCTGGGGTGGACATGTCGACCCTGACTCAGAAGTCGTCACAAAATGACGTCCGAAAGGCCAACAGCACCAACCACGACCGCGACGGCCAAAACGTGCTGTTCGGCGATGGCCACGTGGAGTTCACCAGTACCCCCTTAGTGGGCGTCAACAAGGACAACATCTACGCCCCGGCCGCGGCGTTAGTCGTCGGCAAAGACGGCTCCGCCTCGCTGCCGCCGGGCACCGTGCCCCAGCACGCCGACGACAGCGTGCTGCTGCCGAGCGAGAAGGACTAGCGTCCTCCGGCTCCTCTCCCATGTACGCATGGGAGAGGCTGGGTGAGGGTGATTTCGATGATCGAGAGCCGTCAGCAGCCGGGTGCCACGGGTGGTACTCCACCCGTGTCTGCGATGGGACGAGCACGCGCGGCCTACCGCCCGTGGCACCCGGCCATGCCCCGCCGCCCGATAAAACCGCCCTTCGCCCCCTACCGATCGGCCGCCCCATAACATCCCGTTTTTCTCGCTGCAATCGTGGGGTGTTAATCTTCCGTACAAGTACACGGAACTTCCGTACAAGTGCACGGAACTTCCGTACAAGTGCACGGAACTCTCGTACAAGTGCACGGAACTTCCGTACAAGTGCACGGAACTTCCGTACAAGTGCACGGAACTTCCGTACAAGTGCACGGAACTTCCGTACAAGTGCACGGAACTTCCGTACAACTGCACGGAACTTCCGTCGTGGACGACGGGACTTCCGTACCACCGGGAAGCGAGAAGGGGACATCGGATGTCCCCTTTCCTTGACGCTCTGTTAGATTGAAAGCGTAATCGGTGCCGGGCCGGCCATTCAACGTCGATCCGTTATGTCTCTTAAGTACGCGGAACTTCAAGACGTGATCTCGCACGGCGCGGCTGAGGGACGGCTGGACCTCGACGCGTTTCGGGCTTTTGCTCGGGAGCGGTTCGCGAGTTTTGAAGATGCCTGCAATGCCGTCGCGATCGAGATCGCCAGGCAGTTCCAGCGTTCGCAACTCACGTTCCGCGATGCCGACGGGGCAATCAACGCGATAGAAGGCCAGATGATCGTCAGCGCGGCGAATGAGACGAACGCGTCGTTGCCGGAGCCCGCATGGTCCATCTACTTGGCATTTGATGCCGGTGAATGGGATCATGGCGAGGCGGGTGATCCCGTCGAGCGCTACACGATACCGCTACTGAAAGAGGCGCTCGGCGAGGCCTAGAGCGGTTCTACCTCAGGTGTAGCATGTCATCCCGATGGGAGCGGTAGCGACCTGAGGGATCTCGAATTAGAGACGACTCTAGACAGTGGCGATCCCTCGGGTCGCTACCGCTCCCGCTCGGGATGACAGGGTTGCGGCCAGACGCTACACCCGAAGTTGAACCGCTCTAGGTAGCACGGACATTCATCCTCGCGCTTTCGGCTCGTTTCGTCGATGATGTCCTCCGTCAAGGAGGACCTGATGGCCCATCGCCACCGCCACGAGTTGACCGACGCCCAGTGGGCGAAGATCGAGCCGCTGTTG